>JAOZQB010000023.1:0-685 GCA_029932445.1 Bacteroidales bacterium
GAGATATGAGAAAATCATCTTCGATAATTCATTAAATATAAGCGAAATAAAATCTTAATACTCATATCTCTAATCTCATATCAAAAATATTAACAAAAAGAAAGTCATATAAAAATAACAACGTTTTAGATTTTATAGACAGACTCTATTTCGGTGCAATTCGATATAAAAAAACAGCAACAATTGTAAAAAGAATATTGGGAGTCCATGCAGCCAGAATCGGCGGAAACCCTCCTTTTATAGAGAATTGAGCTGCTATTTGCATTAAGAAGATATAAATAAAACTGATTAAAATACCGATTCCCAGTTTTAATCCGGTACCGCCTTTTGTCTTTCTGGAAGCCAGAGAAACACCTATCAGAGTGAGAATAAATGTAGAAAACGGGAAAGCCCTTCGTTGTTGTTTTTCGATTATGTATGTGTTAATATTTGTTTCACCGCGTAACCTTTTTTCGGCAATATATTTATTCAGTTCAAAATAATCCATTGTTGATTTTTCAGTATCTCGTCTTTGAAAATCAATAGGAGTTATATTCAACGAAGTATCCGTTTTCAGACCTTTTGTAATAATTTCTCTGTTATTTATTATTTTTCTGATATAATAATTATATACCGTCCATTTGTTAATCGTACTGTCCCAAACCGCTTTTTTTGATATTAATTTTGATTGTAGTTCATTCCCTTT
>JAOZQB010000023.1:695-20999 GCA_029932445.1 Bacteroidales bacterium
AATTGAAAATTTATTTCCGGTATTGGTAAGTGTATTAAAACTTTCCATATAAAGAAAAATGCCCGGGCTTATTTGTTTGTGAATATTTCTGTCACTGTTATAATAAGTTCCGTTGATATAGGTATTTTCGAAATCGAGCCTTTCTCGGTTTGCCGGAGGAATTACAAAATTACTCAGGAAAAAAGAAGCCAAAGCAAGAATAAGTGCTGAAATAAAATAAGGATACATCATTCTTTGAAAACTGATTCCGGAACCTAAAATTGCAATTATTTCAGATTGGTCAGCCATTTTTGCAGTAAAAAAAACAACACTGATAAAAACAAAAAGAAAAAGGAAAAGATTTGTATAATAGGGAATGAAATTAAAATAATATTGAAAAACTATTTCTTGAAGCGGAATTTGTTTTTCAATAAAAGAATCTATTTTTTGTGATAAATCAATAACAATTGCCAGACTGATAATAAGTATGATAGAAAAAATAAAAGTTCCGAGAAACTTCTTTATAATATATCTGTCAAGTGTTTTAAGCATTTATTTTGTTTAAATTAACAAACATAACTTATGTCATAAAATTGTTTGAAGAATAAAAAACTTTGTAAAAATATTTAAAATATAGGAAGCAAAAAAATAAAAGCACTCGTCAGAGTGCTTTTATACTATTAAAGATTATTAAAAATTAATTTTCATCTTCTTCTTCAGCCTCATGTGCCTTGATTAATTCCGTTTGAATATCACCCGGAACCGGAGCATATTCGGTAAATTCCATTTCAAATGTTGCTCTTCCGCCTGAAATCGAACTAAGTGCAGTGGCATATTTTGTAACTTCTGCCAAAGGTATTTTTGCATTAATAACTTCAAATCCTTTTGCACTGCTCATCCCTAAAATAATTGCTCTTCTCCCTTGAAGATCACTCATTACGTCACCCATGCTTTCTGAGGGAACCATAACTTCTAAATTATAAATCGGTTCAAGAATTTTCGGTCCGGCTTTTTTAAAGGCATCAGAAAACGCTTTGGATCCGGCAATTTTAAATGAGATTTCATTTGAATCAACATCATGCATTTTACCGTCATAAACCATTACGCGAATATCTCTGGCATAACTTCCCGTAAGCGGGCCGTTTTCCATTTTTTCCATTAAACCTTTTATAATTGCAGGCATATAATTTTTGTCAATTACACCGCCGACAATACAGTTGTAGAAAATCAATTTACCGCCCCATTTCAAATCGATTATGTCTTCATCTCTGACATTAACAGTAATTTCTTTACTGTTAAATTTATAGGTTCCCGGTTTTGCTTTTCCTTCTTCAAAGGGTTCAATAATCATATGAACTTCCCCGAATTGGCCGGCACCGCCCGATTGTTTTTTATGGCGATAATCTGCTTGTGCAGCTTTTGTAATAGTTTCTCTGTACGGTATTTTAGGTGCAAGAAATTCAGCTTCTACTTTAAAAATATTGTCTAAATGCCATTTTAAGGTATTCAAATGATGGTCACCTTGTCCGTGAATAATCAATTGTTTTAGTTCTTTAGAATATTCAAGAATATAAGTGGGGTCTTCATCTCTTAAACGATGCAGATATTCTCCTAATTTTTCTTCATCCGATTCGCTTAATGCTCTTATTGCTTTTCTGAATTTCGGATTGGGATATTGAATGTCTTTATATTTAAATTCACATCCTTTTTCATTTAATGTATCACCGTTTGACGTGCTTTTCAATTTAACGGTTGCTCCGATATCACCGGCAACAATTGAATTTACGTTTTCTCTGTTTTTTCCGTTTGAAGCAAAAATTTGAGAAATTCGTTCTTTATTTTGATTGCTTTGATTTATTAAATCATCACTTTCACTAATTTCTCCCGACATCATTTTAAAATATAAAACTTCTCCGAGATGTTCTTCAACGCTTGTTTTGAAAACAAATAATGATTTGGGTCCTGCGGCATCCGGTTTAACTTCTTTATCGTCAACTGTTTTAACAGCAGGCATTTCTTCAGGAGAAGGTAAAGCATTTTTAATGAAATCAAGCAATCTGCGAGTCCCCATATTTTGTTTTGCTGCCGTACATAAAACGGGAAACATTCCTCTGTTCAGGATTCCTTTCAGAATACCGTCACGCATTTCATCTTCCGTTAATGTCTCATTTTCAAAGAATGTTTCCATTAAACTTTCATCATTTTCGGCAGCCGATTCTATTAAAGCCATTCTCAGCTCATCGGCTTTGTCTTTTTCTTCGGCAGGAATATCAACAACTTCCGGATTGCTTCCGTCAGTTGCCCATTTATACATTTTTCCGGTAATCAAATCTATGATTGAATTAAACTCAGAACCCTGATTAACAGGATATTGTACTATTGTAACATTTCCCGAGAATTGTTCTTTTGCAAGATCAATTGTTTTTTCAAAATTTGTTTTATCGTGATTTAAATGGTTTGCAACTATAATAACGGGTTTATTGAATTTTTCAGCTAATCTCCAATGAATTTCGGAACCTACCTCAATACCGTTTTGAGTATTTAAGAGCAACAAAGTCGTGTCGGCAATTGAAATTGATGATACGGCGCCGCCTATAAAATCAAGTGCACCCGGTGCATCTAAGATATTAATTTTTGTATTTTCCCATTCGGTGTGCATAACGGCCGAATAAACAGAACCCTCTTGTTCGTGTTCAACAGGTTTATAGTCGGATAAAGTTGTTTTTGCATCAATACTGCCTCTTCTTTGGATTTTTTTACCTTCAAAAGCCATGTTTTCGGCTAAAGTTGATTTTCCGCTTCCGGCATGCCCTGTAAGAGCAATGTTTCTGATATCTTTTGTCTTATAAACTTTCATCGGATATTTTATTATTAATTAATATTATATAGTTACCAAAAATTGCATGCAAAAATATAAAAATTATAGAAGTATGCAATACTTGATTTTTATTTATTATGTGTTTTATAATATAAAAATAAATTATTTTTGATTTTGACCCGTATAGATACCTTGTCTATGTTTCTTTTTTATAAAGAGGTGTCCGAATGGCATTGCATAAGCTGTACTTTAACTGACATATTTTGAAATATGCATATTAATGTGATGAATCCGTCGTATTAAGCAGAAGAAAATCTACGGTAAGAAACTCATTTAAATAATTCAATTTTTACATAGGATAACTAAAATGATTTTTTTTTGTAATTATTTAATTTAATTTCCAAAAACTATTGCATTGAAAAAAAATAATTTTACCTTTGCAGCCCAAATTTTAAAATAAGTCAGAAATGCCTACAATTCAACAATTAATAAGAAAAGGGAGAAAACACGTAAAAGGAAAAAGTAAATCTCCGGCATTAAATTCAAGCCCTCAAAAAAGAGGCGTATGCGTCAGAGTATATACAACAACGCCCAAAAAACCGAATTCTGCAATGCGTAAAGTTGCCAGAGTAAGATTAACAAACGGAAAAGAAGTGAATGCTTATATTCCCGGAGAAGGTCATAATCTGCAAGAACACTCGATTGTTTTGGTAAGAGGCGGAAGAGTTAAAGATTTGCCGGGTGTTAGATACCATGTGATTCGGGGAACGCTTGATACTCAGGGAGTTGATGATAGAACTCAAAGACGTTCTAAATACGGTACAAAAAAACCTAAGAAATAATTATATTATATATTAAGGTATATGAGAAATCAAAAGAAAAGAAAATTCGGAATTCAAGCAGATCCGAAATTTAATGACAAAATGGTTGCCCAATTTGTAAACAATTTAATGTTAGACGGAAAAAAGAATACATCATTTGATATTTTTTATTCGGCACTTGAAATTGTTGAACAAAGAGCAAAAGACATTGAAAAAACACCGCTTGAAATTTGGAAAAAAGCAGTTGAAAATATAACTCCGCAAGTTGAAGTGAAAAGCAGAAGAGTCGGGGGTGCAACGTTTCAAGTTCCTACTGAAATTAATCCGGGCAGAAAAATGTCTATCAGTATGAAAAATATGATTAAATATGCACGTGCCAGAAGAGGAAAATCAATGGCTGAAAAATTAGCAGCTGAAATTATGGATGCATACAACGAAGAAGGCGGCGCTTTTAAAAGAAAAGAAGAAACACACAGAATGGCTGAAGCAAATAAAGCATTTGCACATTTCAGATTCTAATAATATAAATGGCAACAGAAGATTTAAAATATACGCGTAACATTGGTATCATGGCTCACATTGATGCCGGTAAAACAACAACAACCGAAAGGATATTGTATTATACCGGTGTGAATTATAAAATTGGTGAGGTTCATGACGGTCTTGCAACCATGGATTGGATGGAGCAAGAGCAAGAACGCGGTATAACAATTACTTCTGCAGCAACTACAACTTACTGGAAAAATAACGGGAACGATTATAAAATTAATATAATTGATACTCCCGGACATGTTGATTTTACGGTTGAAGTAGAAAGATCTCTCAGAGTATTAGACGGTGCAATCGGTGTTTTTTGTGCTGTGGGCGGTGTGGAACCTCAATCGGAAACCGTTTGGCGACAAGCTGATAAATATGATGTTCCGGTAATTGCTTTTGTTAATAAAATGGACAGACTCGGTGCCGATTTTTTTGGTGTTGTTGAACAAATAAAAGAAAAACTTGCAGCTAATGCCGTTCCTTTTCAAATTCCGATTGGTTCCGAAGAGAATTTTATAGGAGTTATTGATTTAATTGAAAAGAAAACCTATATTTGGAATGATGATGATGAATACGGAGAAAAATTTGAAGTTTCCGAAATCAGTGAAGAGTATATAGAAACTGTTGAAGAGTGGAGAGAACATTTAATTGAGAATATTATTGAGCATGATGATGCAATGATGGAACGATTTTTCGATAATCGTGATAAAATCAGTGTCGAAGAATTTAAAAAAGTTGCAAGAAAAACAATATTAGAAAGAAAAGTGATTCCGGTTTTCTGCGGATCAGCTTTTAAAAATAAGGGTATTCAGCAATTACTGGATGCTGTTGCGGATTATCTGCCGAGCCCTATAGATATTCCGCCTGTAAAAGGGCTCAATCCTAAAAACAACGATGAAGTTGTAAGAAACGCAGATAAAAACGAACCTTTATCTGCATTAGTTTTTAAAATAACGGCTGATAAATTTGTTGGAAAATTAGCTTATATCAGAGTTTATTCAGGTACTTTAAAAGCTAAAAGTCAGGTATTTATACCCAGAACAAAAAAACGTGAACGTTTGATGAACCTTTATCACATGCATGCAAATAAGCAAATTGCAATTGATGAGGTTACTGCCGGAGATATTTGTGCCGTAAGCGGTTTTAAAGATATTCAAACAGGCGATACTTTAACAACGGAGAATAAACAAGTCATACTTGAAAATATTCATTTCCCGGATCCCGTAATCGGTGTTGTTATAGAACCGAAAGCTCAAAAAGATATTGATAAATTAGCAGATTCTTTAAAAGTCCTTTCAGATGAAGATCCTACTTTTCAAGTAAAAATTGATGAAAATACAGGTCAACGTATTATTTCCGGTATGGGCGAACTTCATTTAGAAATAATTACGGACAGATTAGAAAGAGAATTTAATATTCAATGTAATAAGGGTAAACCGCAAGTATCCTATAAAGAAGCATTAACAAAAACGGTTGAACATCTTGAAATTTTTGATAAAGATACAACGGGGAAAGGTAAGTTTGCCGAAATTAAAGTAAAAATTGGCCCTTATGAAGGTCAAAATTCAGAAGACAAATTCAGGTTTATTAATAGACTTAATAACGGAGTTTTACCGAATAATTTTGTTTCTGCGGTTGAAAAAGGATTTTTTCAAGCTATGAATAACGGACCTTTGGCAGGATATCCTCTGGATAATCTGAAAGTTGAATTAATTAATGCTTCATACAAACATGATGAATCAGATGAAATGTCATTTGAAATTGCTGCAAGACAAGCATATCGAAAAGCAAGTGTTAAATCAGCACCAATTCTTCTTGAACCGTTTATGAATGTTGAAGTATTAACACCGGGAGAATATCTCGGAGACATTATTTCAGATTTAAATAAAAAACGCGCTAAAATAAACGGAACATCTGAAAGAGCAAACATGCAAATAATTGATGCAGTCGTACCTTTATCTGAGATGTTCGGTTATGTAACGACTTTAAGAACTTTAAGCTCCGGAAGAGCATCTTCTACGATGGAATTTTCGTATTACGGAAAAGTGGAAGAAAAAATATCAAATGAAATAATTGCAAGACTAACAGGAAAAATTTTTGCTTAAATTATATATCAATGGCACAAAAAATCAGAATAAAGTTAAAATCTTATGATCATAATTTGGTTGATAATTCAGCCGAAAAGATTGTAAAAACAGTTAAAACAACGGGTGCAGTAGTTAGCGGTCCTATACCTTTACCTACTCAAAAAAGAATTTTTACCGTTCTGCGTTCAACTTTCGTGAATAAAAAATCCAGAGAACAATTTCAACTCTCTTCTTTTAAACGATTGATTGACATTTACAGTTCAAATTCAAAAACCGTTGATGCTTTAATGAAATTAGAACTTCCGAGCGGAGTTGATGTAGAAATTAAAGTTTGATTTTTATTAATTACTAAAGAATAGAAAAATGGCCGGATTAATCGGGAAAAAAATCGGAATGACATCCGTTTTCAGTGCCGAGGGAAAAAATATTCCATGCACTGTTTTAGAAGCCGGACCTTGTGTTGTTACTCAAATTAAAACGATTGACAACGACGGGTATGAAGCTGTACAATTAGCGTACGATGAAAAAAAGGAAAAACGAACGACAAAAGCAGAGACGGGACATTTCAAAAATGCAAAAACGTCTGCTAAAAGAAAAGTGGTTGAATTTTCCCCGGAAAATGGTATTGAACATAAATTAGGAGATGTTATTGATGTCGAAACATTTAATAACGATACTTGGGTTGATGTAACCGGTTTCTCAAAAGGAAAAGGTTTTCAAGGTGTTGTGAAAAGATATAATTTTAAAGGTGTTAATGATGCAACACACGGACAACACAACAGATTAAGAGCTCCGGGTTCTTTAGGTGCTTCTTCATATCCTTCAAGAGTTTTCAAAGGAATGAGAATGGCAGGAAGAACCGGAAATGACAGAAAAAAAGTTTTAAACCTACGTGTTTTGAAAATTATTCCCGAGAATAATATTATTATAGTAAAAGGATCCGTTCCGGGTGCTAAAGGTTCATATATCTTAATTGAAAAATAATGGAATTGAATGTTTTAAATAAAACCGGTAAAGAAACCGGTAAAAAAGTAATATTGGCAGATGATATTTTCGGTATTGAACCTAATGATCATGTAATTTACTTGGATGTTAAACAATATCTTGCCAATAAGAGACAAGGAACTCATAAAGCTAAAGAAAGAGGTGAAGTTGTCGGAAGTACCAGAAAAATCAAAAGACAAAAAGGGACAGGTACGGCTCGAGCAGGAAGTATTAAAAGTCCGGTATTGAGAGGCGGCGGAAGAGTTTTCGGTCCTCGACCCAGAGACTATAGTTTTAAATTAAACAAAAAAGTAAAACAGTTAGCTCGAAAATCTGCCTTTTCTTATAAGGCTTCTGCAAATAATATTTTAGTAGTTGAAGACTTTGATTTACAGGCTCCTAAGACTAAAGAATTCGTTGATTTTAAAAATAATTTAAAAATTAATGATAAAAAGTTGCTTTTAGTTTTATCAAATGAAAATAAAAACATATATTTGTCAGCTCGAAATTTGAAGAAATTGAAAGTCCTAACAGTATCACAATTAAATACTTATGATGTTTTAAACAGTGAAACTATGGTCTTAACAGAGAGTTCAATTGACAGAATTAACCAAGTTTTTGGCATAAATCAAGAAAAATAAGATTATGAATATCCTTATTGAACCGATAATAACCGAAAAAATGACTGATAAAAGTGAAAAACTTAATCAGTTCGGATTTATTGTTAAAAAAGACGCAAATAAAATTGAAATTAAAAAAGCTGTTGAAAAATTATATAATGTTACCGTAGAAAGTGTTAATACAATGATTTACGGAGGAAAGAGAAGAGACCGTTTTACAAAACGCGGTTTAATTAAAGGAAGAACCAAATCATTTAAAAAAGCATTGGTTACATTAGCCGACGGCGATACAATAGATTTTTACAGCAATATCTAAGAAAAGATGGGAGTTAAGAAATTAAAACCGGTTACACCCGGACAAAGACGAAAAATAGTTAACACTTTTGAAGAAATTACTGTTTCAAAACCTGAAAAAAGTTTAGTTAAAGGTAAAACGAAATCGGGCGGAAGAAATAATCAAGGGCGTATGACCATGCGTTATATCGGCGGCGGTCACAAAAAAGCCTATAGATTTATTGATTTCAAAAGAAATAAAGACGGTGTACCCGCTACAGTTAAAACCGTTGAATATGACCCGAACAGAACAGCTTTTATTTCATTGTTGTTTTATGCTGACGGAGAAAAAAGATATATTATTGCTCCTAACGGTTTAAAAGTCGGAGATACATTATTATCCGGTAAAGAGGTTGCTCCTGAAATAGGAAACACTTTATTCTTATCTGATATACCTTTGGGTACTGTTGTTCATAATGTGGAACTCCAACCCGGAAAAGGCGGAGAAATGGCAAGAAGTGCCGGTTCTTATGCACAATTAGTTTCAAAAGAAGGAAAATTTGTTGTATTAAAATTACCTTCAGGAGAATTAAGAAAAATATTGAGTACATGCAGAGCTACTATCGGTTCGGTTTCTAATTCTGATAATGCATTAACAAGATCAGGTAAAGCCGGTAGATCACGCTGGCAAGGAAGAAGACCTCGAGTAAGAGGTGTTGCAATGAACCCGGTTGATCACCCGATGGGCGGCGGTGAAGGAAAATCATCAGGCGGACATCCTCGATCAAGAAACGGAATACTTGCTAAAGGGTTTAAAACAAGAGGTAAAAAAGTTTCTGACAAATATATTGTCGAAAGAAGAAAGAATAAAAAACGAAGAAAATAAATTAATAATTATTTTTTATGAGCAGATCACTCAAAAAGGGGCCTTATATTGACATAAAACTTGAAAAAAAAGTTGTCGAAATGGCCAAATCAGGTAAAAAGAAAGTTGTAAAAACCTGGGCAAGAAATTCAATGATTTCCCCCGATTTTGTCGGAAATACCATTGCGGTTCACAACGGTAAAAAATTTATTCCGGTTTATGTAACTGAAAATATGGTGGGACACAGATTAGGTGAATTTTCTCCCACAAGAACTTATAGAGGACATAAAAAGAAAAAATAATGGGTGTACGTAAAAAACAAAGAGCAGAACAATTAAAAGAGGCAAGAAAAACACAATATTTTGCCATTCTTAAAGGTTGTCCGACCTCACCTCGAAAAATGAGACTGGTCGCTGATTTAATAAGAGGTGAAGAAGTTTTAAAAGCGCTTGATATATTAAAATATAATCCGAAAGAAGCTTCAGGAAGATTGGAAAAATTATTGAAATCTGCTATTGCAAATTGGGAAACCAAAAACGAAGGACAAAAACCTGAAGATCACTTTTTATATGTTAAAGAAATCAGAGTGGATTCAGCAACAATGTTAAAAAGATTTCAACCGGCTCCTCAAGGAAGAGCACACAGAATAAGAAAACGTTCAAATCACGTTACTTTATATATTGACAGTAAAGAAAATAAATAATGGGACAAAAAATAAATCCGATAAGTAACAGACTGGGTATAATAAGAGGATGGGATTCTAATTGGTTCGGCGGTGATAAATATGCCGACAAAATTTTGGAAGACAGCAAAATTCGAAAATACCTTAAAACACGTTTGGCTAAAGCCGGTGTTTCCAGAATTATTATTGAAAGAACTTTAAAACTCATCACGGTTACTATTACGACTTCTCGTCCCGGTATTATTATTGGAAAAGGCGGTCAAGAGGTTGATAAATTAAAAGAAGAGTTAAAAAAAGTTACCGAAGGGAAAGATATTCAAATTAACATATTTGAAATTAAAAAGCCGGAACTTGATGCAGTTATTGTTGCTGAAAATATTGCTAAACAAATTGAAGGTAATATCGCATACCGAAGAGCTGTCAGAATGGCTATTTCTTCTACGATGCGAATGGGTGCCGAAGGTATTAAAGTATTAGTAGCAGGGAGATTAAACGGTGCGGAAATGGCTCGTAATGAAATGTATAAAGAAGGACGAACACCTCTTCATACTTTAAGAGCCGATATTGATTATTATAATGCCGAAGCACTTACGAAAGTTGGTCTGGTCGGAATTAAAGTTTGGATTTGCAGAGGTGAAAAATTCGGAAAACAAGATTTAACACCGAATTTCAGTAAACAATCTAAAAAAAGACCTCAACATTCGGGAGGAAATAAAAGAAGAAGAAGAAATTAATTTAACAGAAAAGTTATTTTAAAATGTTACAACCAAAGAAAACAAAATTCAGAAAACAACAAAAAGGGAAAATGAAAGGTAATTCTCATCGCGGAACGACCATTGCATTTGGCTCATTTGCAATAAAATCCCTTGAAACTGAATGGCTTACAGGAAGACAAATTGAAGCAGCCCGTCAAGCTGTAACAAGATATATGAAACGTGAAGGTAATATATGGATTCGTATTTTTCCCGATAAACCGGTTACCAAAAAACCTGCAGAGGTTCGTATGGGTAAAGGTAAGGGTGAACCCGAATTGTTTGTGGCAAGAGTACAACCCGGCAGAATTTTATTCGAAGCCGACGGTGTATCTGAAGCTGTTGCCAGAGAAGCAATGAGATTAGCGGCACAAAAACTTCCGGTAAAAACAAAGTTTATTGTAAGAAGAGATTATACTGAAAACGTTTAATATTGTATATTGTTAAAAATTAATACGCAATGAAAAATTCTGAAGTAAAAGAATTATCAACAAAAGAGTTGTTGGAAAGATTGGATAATGAAAGCGGAAATTTATTAAGTTTAAGAATGAACCATAAAATTTCTGATCTTGATAATCCTCAACAAATAAAAGAATCTAAAAGATTTATCGCTCGTTTAAAAACAGAGTTAAGAAAAAGAGAATTAAACGAAACTAAATCTTAATTTGATATAATAATAATATGGAACAAAGGAATTTAAGAAAAGAAAGAACAGGAATTGTTACCGGCGATAAAATGCAAAAAACAATTACCGTAGCCGTAAGAACAAGATACCAACATAAGATTTACGGTAAATTTATGACAAAAACAAAAAAGTATATTGCTCATGATGAGGAAGATACATGTAAACTGGGGGATGTTGTCAGAATAGCGGAAACAAGACCTATGAGCAAAAGAAAAAAATGGAGATTAGTTGAAATTATTGAAAGAGCTAAGTAATCATGATACAACAAGAAAGCAGATTAAATGTTGCTGATAACAGCGGAGCAAAAGAAGTTTTGGTTATCAGAGTATTAGGCGGAACAAAAAAACGATACGCTACCATTGGTGATCAAGTAGTAGTTACTGTTAAAAGTGCTATTCCTTCCGGTGAAATTAAAAAAGGTACCGTAACAAAAGGTGTCGTTGTCAGAACTAAAAAAGAAATTCGCAGACCTGACGGTTCATATATCCGTTTTGATGATAATGCCGTTGTTCTTTTAAACGCAACGGGAGAAATGAGAGGTACACGTGTTTTCGGTCCGATACCAAGAGAATTACGTAAAACCAATATGAAAATTATTTCATTAGCTCCTGAAGTTTTATAAATTGAAAATTCAAGTTTGATGCAAAAGAAAATACATATAAAAAAAGGGGATATCGTTTTTGTTAATTCAGGAAATGATAAAGGCAAAAAAGGTCGTGTATTGATGGTTAACAAAGAAAAATATAAAGCAATTGTTGAAGGTGTTAACGTTATTTCAAAACATACGAAACCAAATGCTAAATATCCCGAAGGCGGCATTATTAAAGAAGAAGCAGCAATTCATATTTCAAATTTGAATGTGATTTGTCCTGAAACAAGTGTTCCGACAAGAATCGGAAGAAAAGTTAACAGTAACGGAAAATTAGTACGTTATTCTAAAAAGTCTAACAACCAACAAGAGATTAAATAATGGAAAAGAGAATTCCGACATTAAAGAAAAAATTTAAGGAAGAAATTACTCCGGCATTACAAAAAGAGTTTAATTACACTAGTGTCATGCAAGTTCCGAGATTAGAGAAAATTGTCTTAAATCAAGGAATCGGGCAAGGTGTTGCCGATAAAAAAATTATCACAACAGCTCAAGAAGAATTAACCTTAATCGGCGGTCAAAAAGCAATTCAAAGAATTTCTAAAAATAATATTTCAAACTTTAAATTACGTGAAGGTATGGCAATCGGAGTATCCGTTACTTTACGAAAAGAAAGGATGTATGAGTTCTTAGAAAAACTTCTTGTTGTTGCTATCCCGAGAATAAAAGATTTTAAAGGTGTTTCCGGTAAATTAGACGGAAGAGGCAATTATACCTTGGGTATTGAAGAACAATTTATTTTTCCTGAAATAGAACTTGATAAAATCGATAAAATTTTAGGAATGAATATAACATTTGTTACATCTGCAAAGACGGACGAAGAAGGTTATGCATTATTAAAACAATTCGGATTTCCTTTTAAAAAATAAGAAATATGGCTAAAGAATCAATGAAAGCTCGTGAGCGAAAAAGACAAAAACTTGTTGACAAATACGCAGAAAAAAGAGCAAAACTTAAAGCTGAAGGTGATTGGGAAGGATTACAAAAATTACCTAAGAATTCATCTAAAGTTCGTTTGCACAACAGATGCAGCATCACGGGAAGACCAAAAGGTTATATGAGGCAATTCGGAGTCAGCAGAATTACATTCAGAGAAATGGCTTCCGACGGTTTAATCCCCGGAGTAAAGAAAGCAAGTTGGTAAAATAATTTAAATAATTTAGTAATGATTACAGATACGGTTGCAGATTACCTTACACGAGTTAGAAATGCGGTTATGGCAAAGCATAAAGTTGTCGAAATTCCGGCTTCTAATTTAAAAAAAGCAATAACAAAGTTATTATTTGATCAAGGATATATCTTAAGTTATAAATTCGAAGATGATAATAAACAAGGTATGATTAAAATTGCTTTAAAGTATCATCCTAAAACTAAAGTACCGGCAATTCATAAACTTGAACGTGTTAGTACACCGGGTTTAAGAAAGTATACTTCGGCAGTTGATATGCCCAGAGTATTAAACGGATTAGGAATAGCTATTATCTCAACTTCTAACGGTGTTATGACCAATAAAGAAGCAGCACTCAAGAAATTGGGCGGTGAGGTTTTATGTTATGTATATTAAAATTAAAATTTGAAATAAAAATATAAGATGTCACGAATAGGTAAATTACCGGTAAATATTCCGGATGGTGTAAAAATTGATATTTCTGATGATAATGTCGTTACCGTAAAAGGTAAATTAGGAGAATTATCTCAAAAAATTAATAAAGACATCAAACTTGAGATTGATGGAAATACAATCAATTTAAAACGACCCTCTGATTCTAAAGAACATAAATCGTTTCACGGTTTATACAGAGTTTTGGTGAATAATATGATTATAGGAGTTTCCGAAGGATTTGAAAAAAAATTGGAAGTTATCGGTGTTGGTTACAGAGCAACAGCTAACGGACAATTATTAGAATTAAATGTCGGTTATTCTCATCCTATTATTTTACAATTACCTGATGAAGTAAAAGTTGATGTTCAACAAGAGAAAAGACAAAATGCATTTATCACTTTTAAAAGTTCTGATAAACAATTAGTAGGTGAAGTTGCCGCAAAAGTAAGATCCTTCCGTAAACCTGAACCATATAAAGGAAAAGGTATTCGTTATGTCGGAGAATATGTCAGAAAGAAAGTCGGAAAAGCAGCAGCAGAATAATATTTATAATAAAAAGAATTAAAAAAATGGCTTTATCAAAAAGAGACAGAAGAATACGAATCAGAAAACGTATCCGAAAAAGAATTAACGGGACTGCCGAAGTTCCGAGAATGTCAATATTCAGAAGCAATAAACATATTTATGTGCAATTGATTGATGATGTTTCAGAAAAAACGATTGTTGCCGTATCCTCTGCTGATAAAGGTTTAGCAGAAAATAAAAAAGCAAAAAAAGAAGAAATAGCAGCAGTTGTCGGTAAAAGAATTGCCGAGAAAGCAAAAGATAATAAGATTTCTCATATCGTATTTGACAGAGGCGGATATTTATATCACGGCAGAGTTAAAGCTTTGGCTGATGCAGCAAGAAAAGAAGGACTTAAATTTTAATAAACATGGCAAGAAATAAAGAAAAACAAGTTAGAAATACGGATTTGGAATTGAAAGACAGATTAGTTGCTATTAAACGTGTAACTAAAGTAACAAAAGGTGGTCGTACATTTAGTTTTGCTGCTATTGTTGTTGTCGGAGATGAAAAAGGTATTGTCGGTTACGGTTTAGGTAAAGCCGGTGAGGTTGCTGTTGCTATTCAAAAAGGAGTTGAAGATGCTAAAAAAAATCTTCATAAAGTTCCCGTAATGAAAGGTACAATCCCTCATAAACAAACTGCTCGCTACGGTGGTGCCGATGTTTTAATGATTCCTGCTTCTCACGGTACAGGTGTTAAAGCCGGCGGTGCAATGCGTGCCGTACTTGAAAGTGCCGGGGTAAAAGATGTTTTGGCAAAGTCAAAAGGTTCTTCAAATCCTCACAATCTTGTAAAAGCTACAATGAAAGCTTTATTGACAATGAGAGATGCATACACGGTTACTCAACACAGAGGAGTTTCTATTGATAAAGTTTTTAACGGATAGATTTATTATAATGGCTAAGATAAAAGTTACAAAACGTAAAAGCAGCATTGGTTCAACCGAAAGACAAAAAGCAACATTGATTGCTTTAGGTTTAAGAAAAATTGACAGTTCTGCTGAACATGAAGAAACAGATCAAATTAAAGGAATGATCAGAAAAGTGAATCATTTAGTTTCTGTTGAAAAAGTAAAATAATTAATACCTGAAGAAATATTAAACGATGGATTTAAGTAATTTAAAACCTGCAAAAGGTTCGGTTAAAAAGAGAAAAAGAATAGCACGAGGTATCGGTTCAGGTAAAGGACGTACCGCAACTCGCGGTCATAACGGACAAAAATCTCGTTCGGGATATTCACGCCGATTTGGTTTTGAAGGCGGTCAAATGCCGATTCACAGACGTTTGCCGAAATTCGGATTCAGAAATATTAATCGTATTGAATATAAAGCAATTAATATTGATACACTGGATACTCTTGCAAAAGATAAATCAATTAAAGTTATTGATGTTCAAACTTTAAAAGATGCCGGATTTATTCAAAAAAATGATTTGGTAAAAATTCTCGGTAACGGTGAATTAAATGCAAAAATTGAAGTTAAAGCTCATGCTTTTTCAAAATCAGCTGTTGAAGCTATTGAAAAAGCCGGCGGTAAAGTTGAAAAAATACAGAATTAATGAAAAAATTTATTCAAACAATAAAGAATATCATTACTATTGAGGATTTAAGGAATAAAATTCTTGCGACACTCGGATTAATTTTAATCTACAGATTGGGTGCGCATGTTGTTTTACCCGGTGTTGATCCTTTAGCAATTGCAGACTTTCAAAAAGAAGCCAGTTCCGGTGGTATTATTGCATTAATCAATATGTTTTCCGGTGGTGCTTTTGCGAATGCTTCTGTTTTTGCTTTGGGTATTATGCCCTATATTTCAGCTTCAATTGTAATCCAACTTTTAGGAATGGCTGTTCCTTATTTTCAAAGATTACAACGTGAAGGTGAAAGCGGCAGAACTAAAATTAACCAAATTACTCGATATTTAACTGTTTTAATTACAGGATTTCAAGCACCTGCATATTTAACAAATTTAAAATACCGTTTACCGTCTGAAGCATTTGTTATGCACAGTCAGGATTTGTTTTGGATATCAGCGATTGTTTTAATGATAGCAGGAACGATGTTTATTATGTGGTTGGGTGAAAAAATTACGGATAAAGGAATCGGTAACGGAATATCCTTATTAATTATGATAGGTATTATTGCACGATTACCGAATTCGTTTGCTGCTGAAATTGTTTCTAAACTCGGTGCAGGCGGAGGCGGATTGATTGCATTTATTGTTGAAATGGTCATTTTATTTTTAGTTTTTGTTGCATCAATAGCGTTGATACAAGCAGTCAGGCGAGTTCCGGTGCAATATGCAAAGCGAATAGTCGGAAATAAACAATACGGCGGTGTCAGACAATACATTCCCTTAAAAGTGAATGCTGCAGGTGTAATGCCGATTATCTTTGCACAAGCTTTAATGTTTATTCCCATGATGCTTACACGTTTTGATTCTGAAACAACGAATGCAATTGCAGCTTCTTTTTCTGATATTACAGGTTTTTGGTATAATTTCACATACGGAATATTAGTTGTAGTATTCACATATTTTTATACGGCTATTACCGTTAATCCGACGCAAATGGCAGAAGATATGAAGAAAAACGGAGGATTTATTCCCGGTATTAAACCCGGCAGAAAAACCATTGAGCATTTGGATGAAATTATGTCCAGAATTACTTTACCGGGATCGGTTTTCCTAGCATTAATTGCAATTATGCCTGCTTTCGCAAAAATGGCAGGAATAAATAATCAGTTTTCATACTTTTTCGGAGGAACTTCCTTGTTAATTTTGGTAGGTGTTGTTTTGGATACATTGCAACAGATTGAAAGTCATTTATTAATGCGTCATTATGACGGTTTAACAAAATCAGGAAGAATCTCGGGCAGAGCAGGAGCATCACAAATATCTATGTAATTATGGCAAAACAACCTTCAATAGAACAAGACGGTGTTGTAAAAGAAGCTCTTTCTAATGCAATGTTTAGAGTTGAATTAGAAAACGGACATATCATTACGGCACATATTGCCGGAAAAATGAGGATGCATTACATCAGAATATTACCGGGAGATAAAGTTAAGGTTGAAATGTCACCCTATGATTTAACAAAAGGAAGAATAAAATATCGATATAAAAATTAAGACAATGAAAATCAGAGCATCAGTTAAAAAAAGAAGTGCTGATTGTAAAATCGTCAGAAGAAAAGGGCGACTTTATGTAATCAACAAAAAAAATCCTAAATTTAAACAAAGACAAGGTTAATAATAAAACGATATCATTATGGCTAGAATCGCAGGTGTAGATATACCGGATAATAAAAGAGGAGAAATTTCTTTAACCTATATATACGGAATAGGTAAAACAACTTCTCAAAAAATACTTGAACAAGCTCAAGTAGATAAGAATATTAAAGTTCAAGATTGGACTGATGAACAAAAAGGTAACATTCGTAATATTATCGTTGATAACTATAAAATTGAAGGAGAATTACGTTCAGAAAAACAAATGAACATTAAACGACTTCGCGATATTGGCAGTTACCGAGGAATACGTCACAGAATTGGTCTTCCCGTAAGAGGACAAAAAACAAAAAATAATGCTCGTACACGAAAAATTCGCAGAGTATTTTAACTATTTAGTTTATTATTTCTTATTATAATATGGCAAATAAAAGTACAAAATCGACGAAGAAAAGAAAAGTTATTGTTGAAGCTGCCGGACAAGCACATATCCATTCATCTTTCAATAATTTAATTATTACTTTGGCCAACGGTACCGGTCAAGTAATTTCATGGTCTTCTGCCGGTAAAATGGGATTCAGGGGTTCTAAAAAGAATACCCCTTATGCAGCTCAAGTTGCTGCCGCTGACTGTGCAAAAGTTGCTCATGAATTGGGCTTAAGGAGAGTAAAAGTTTATGTTAAAGGTCCGGGTAACGGACGTGAAGCTGCTATCAGAGCAATTCACGCTGCAGGTATCATGGTTACTGAAATTCAGGATGTAACTCCTTTACCGCATAACGGTTGCAGACCGCCTAAAAGAAGAAGAGTATAATTTAATAATATAGATAAGATAAAAAATAATGGCAAGGTACAGAGGTCCAAAAACAAAAATAGCCAGAAAATTAGGCGCTCCTATTTTCGGTCCGGATAAAGCTTTCGAAAAAAAGAATTATCCTCCGGGACAACACGGAAACAGCAGAAGACGAAAAGTTTCTGAATACGGAGTTCAGTTAAAAGAAAAACAAAAAGCGCGATATACATACGGATTGTTAGAAAAACAATTTTATAACACGTTTAAAAAAGCAGATGCCATTAAAGGTATTACAGGTGAAGTTTTTCTTCAATTATTAGAATCCAGATTGGATAATGTTATTTTCAGAATGGGAATTGCTCCCACGAGATCTGCAGCAAGACAATTGGTTTCTCACAGACACATTACAGTAAATGATAATGTTGTTAATATTCCGTCTTACCAAGTAAGTCCCGGAGATATTGTCGGTGTCAGAGAAAAATCCAAATCTCTTGAAGTTATTTCTGATGCATTATCTAAAGGAGTACATACAAAATATTCTTGGATTGAATGGGATAATAACTTGTTAACGGGTAAATTCGTTAACTTACCCGAACGCGATGAAATTCCTGAGAACATCAGAGAACAGTTAATAGTAGAATTATATTCAAAATAGTAAATATAATAGATTTTTTATGGCTATTTTAGATTTCCAAAAACCGGATAAAGTTATAATGATTGAGCAGAATAACTTTTCAGGAAGATTTGAATTCAGACCGCTTGAACCCGGTTACGGTATTACAATCGGTAATGCTCTGAGAAGAATTTTATTGTCTTCTCTGGAAGGATATGCAATAACTTCAATAAAAATTGACGGCGTTGATCATGAATTTTCAACAATTTCCGGTGTAATTGAAGATGTCCCGAGAATTATTTTAAATTTAAAACAAATTAGATTTAAACAACTTTCGGAAGAATCAGAAAATGAAAGATTTGTTATTAATATTTCCGGAAAAAATGCTTTTATGGCCGGTGATTTAAATGATTTCATGTCTGACTTTGAAGTATTAAATCCGGATTTGCTTATTTGCACAATGGAAAAAGATGTTCGTTTACAAATGGATATTACCGTTGAAAAAGGAAGAGGTTATGTCGGAGGCGAAGATCATGATATTGATACATCAGAAATTGGTTTAATTGCAGTTGATTCTATTTTTACACCGATAAAAAATGTAAAATATACAATTGAGAATTATCGTGTCGGTCAAAAAACGGATTATGAAAAATTAATCTTTGATATTGACAGTGACGGTTCAATAACTCCTAAAGATGCTTTAAAAGAAGCTGCAAAAATCTTAATTCATCATTTTATGTTATTTTCTGACGAAAAAATAACCCTTGACTCAGAAGAGAAAAAAGAGAATGAAGAATTTGATGAAGAAATCTTGCATATGCGACAACAGCTTAAAACACAGCTGGTTGACCTGGATTTATCTGTCAGAGCTCTTAACTGTTTGAAAGCTGCTGATGTTGATACACTCGGAGAACTCGTTGTATATAATAAAAATGATTTATTAAAATTCAGAAATTTCGGAAAAAAGTCATTAACCGAAATTGAAGAATTATTAGACAACAGAGGTTTATCATTCGGCATGGATGTAAGTAAATATAAATTAGATAAGGAATAAAGAAATGAGACACAGGAAGAAATTTAATCATTTAGGCAGAAAAACAGCACATAGAAAAGCAATGTTGTCTAATATGGCAATATCTTTAATTGAACATAAAAGAATTAACACGACAGTTGCAAAAGCCAAAGCTTTAAGAAGTTTTGTTGAACCTTTGATAAATCGTTCTAAAGATGATACAACACATTCTCGAAGAATGGTTTTCAGAAAATTACAAAACAAACATGCTGTCAGTGAACTATTCAGAGAAATTTCTCAAAAAGTAGCTGAAAGAGAAGGCGGTTATACCCGAATTTTAAAAACAGGAACACGCCTTGGTGATAATGCTGAAATGTGCTTTATAGAATTAGTTGATTATAATGAAAATTATTTTTCTGATAAATCAACTCAAACCAAGAAAAAACGTACGAGAAGAGGAAAAACTAAAGTTTCCGGTGAAGAAACAACTGCGGATATTGAAAATTCATCAAAAGTTGAAGAAAAAACAGAAGAAGTAAAAGATGAACTTGTTGAGGATGTAAAAGAAACTGAAGTTGAAACTCCTGCAGATGAAACTGAAAATAAGGAAGTTGAAGATAAGGAAAAAGATAACAAAGAAGAGGGAGATAAAGAAAGCAAATAAATTTACACAAAAATATTTTATGAAAGAGCGTTTTTAGAACGCTCTTTTTTTATTTTTGCAGAAAGAATTAAAATA
>JAOZQB010000173.1 GCA_029932445.1 Bacteroidales bacterium
CATTGATTTTATGTGCCGGATATTTGCCTTTAAGAATTCTGTCATACAATGTCGGAATTGTTGCTACAGAGCTGTTACCCAGCTTATTAATACTCATAGGCATAATGTCTTTCGGTATCTCCTTTTGTAAATTATAAAGTTTGTAAAAGCGATGAACCATGGCATCATCCATTTTCTCATTTGCTTGATGGATGATTATTTTGTTTAAATCTTTGATATCGTAACCCGAACGATCCATTGCAAGTTTCATTGCTTGCGGAACATTTATTAATGAATATTCATAAATTTTTCTGCCGAACATTTTAATGTATCTTACATCTTGGTTAATATACGGATTAGTCGATTTTCCCGCATATAAATAAAATGCTTCTTTATAAGTGTCGGTTCTCATTGAAAAAGAAATTAATCCTTTCTTTTCGTCGCTTTCCTGTGCTTCAATTACGGCTGCACCTGCACCGTCTGCATAAATCATAGAATCCCTGTCGTATTCATCATTCACTCTTGAAAGTGTTTCTGCACCTATTATTAAAATACGTTTCGCTATTCCGGAATTAATATAAGCATGTGCTTGAATAAATGCTTGAATCCAACCCGGACATCCGAACAAGATATCATAAGCAACACAATTAGGATTTTTAATTTGCAGAAAATGTTTAACTCTGGAGGAAATATTCGGTAATAAATCCGATTGTATATTATCTTTATGTACATCACCGAAATTATGTGCTACAATTATTTGGTCTATTGTTTCAGGGTCAATACCTGCATCTTTTATGGCATTTTCAGCAGCAAAACCGGCAAGATTTGATGTGTTCATATTGTCGTCGGCATAGCGTCTTTCTTCAATACCGGTAATTGCATTAAATTTCTTGATAATTTCTTCTCCCGAAGAAAGTATGATTTTTTGATCTTCGGAAAAGAAATCTTGGTTTAGAAATTCTTCATTTTTTACAACTTTTTTAGGTGTATAACTTCCGGTTCCTATTATTACCGTATTTAAAAATTTCATAATATTACTTTATAAATTATAATTCAGTCGACAAAACTGGACTTTTATTTTTTAAAAACAATAAAAAAAGTGGATTTTAACATTTATTTAGATTATAAAGATTTCTTTTTAAAAATGATTATTTAACTTCAAGAATGTTATTTTTGCGATTTTAAGGATAAACAGATACAAAAATAATGAACTTAATAAAATCTAAAATATATAAAACGTCAAAAGAAAGAATTGAAGAAACAAAGGCACAAAGCGATGCTCCGAAATTATACATTGAAACATACGGTTGCCAAATGAATGTTTCCGACAGTGAAGTCGTTAATTCGATTATGATTGATAACGGTTATGCGTTGACTGATGATGTGAATGAAGCTCATGTTATTTTTATAAATACATGTGCTGTTCGAGATAATGCCGAGCAACGAATACGAAATCGATTACAAACTTTAAATGCATTGAAGAAAAAACGAAAGGGTTTAATCATCGGTGTTCTGGGTTGTATGGCCGAACGTCTAAAAGAAAAACTGGTTCAAGAAGAACAAATGGTTGATATTGTTGCCGGTCCGGATTCGTATCGAACATTACCGCAATTAGTCAAACAAGTTGAAATCGGACAAAAAGCGATTAATGTTCTTTTATCGAGAGATGAAACATATGCTGAAATAAGCCCCGTGAGAAAAGATGCCAATAATGTTACGGCATTTATTTCAATAACAAGAGGTTGTGATAATATGTGTGCGTTTTGTGTCGTTCCTTTTACAAGAGGACGTGAGCGAAGCCGTAATCCTGAAAGCATTTTAAGAGAGCTACGTGAAGTTATTTCGGAAGGATACAAGGAAGTAACTTTGCTGGGACAAAATGTGGATAAATACAATTGGAATAACGGAGAAGTTAATTTTGCTCAATTACTTAAATTGACTGCTGAACTTGACCCGAAGGTAAGAGTCCGTTTTTCAACTTCATATCCGCAAGATTTTACGGATGAGGTCATAAAAACAATGGCTGCTTATAATAATATTTGTAAATATATTCATTTACCCGTTCAATCCGGCAGTAACGTGATGTTGGATAAAATGAAGCGCGGTTATACGCGTGATTGGTATTTAAACCGAATTAATGCTATCAAAAAATACATTCCTGATTGTGCAATTTCTACTGATATGATTTCCGGATTTTGCGGAGAAACGGAAGATGACCATAAAGATACTTTAGAATTGATGAAAAATGTAGGCTATGATTTTGCTTATATGTTTAAATATTCCGAACGCCCGAATACTTTTGCAGCACGTAATTTTGAGGATGATATCAGTGAAGAAACCAAAAAAAGACGTTTAAGTGAGATTATTGCTTTACAACAAAAATTATCTCTGCAAAGTAATGAAAAAGATATAGGCAAAGTTTTTGAAGTACTTGTTGAAGGATTTTCTAAAAAATCACAAGATCGATTATTCGGCAGAAATTCACAAAATAAAGTAATTGTTTTTGATAAAATTGATGCAAAAATCGGTGATTATGTGAATGTTATTGTAAAATCATGTACTTCTGCCACATTGTTGGGTGAAATTGAAAAATAATTTTTATATTTGTTATTCTATTCTAAACTAAATAAAACACTTATGAAAAAACAAATATTTATATCAGTTTTGATGTTATTTTTTGTTCAAATTCTTTTTGCACAAACACATCCCGATTTTACGATTATAAATCAAATAAAAACAACACCGGTAAAAAATCAGCAACTCACCGGTACATGCTGGTCGTTTGCTACAACTTCTTATCTGGAAACCGAAGCTTTGCGTCTGGGAAAAGAGGAACTTAATTTGAATCCGATGTATTTTGCATATTATGCATATATTGATAAAGGATATGATTATGTGCGACATCACGGAAATTTTAATTTTTCGGAAGGCGGACAAGCCCATGATGTTATGAATGTAATAAGAAAATACGGCGTTATGCCGGTTTCTGCATACTCAGGGAAAAAATATGATGTGCCGTATTTTGACCATTCCGAAATGGATAAAGACTTACACAGTGTGGTTGAAAATGCCGTAAAAGGTGCAAAAGAAATATTATCACCTACTTGGTTTGTTTCTTTTAAAGGAATTCTTGATGCTTATCTAGGTGAACCTTCCGAATATTTTACTTATAAAGGTAAAACTTATACTCCGCTCAGTTTTAATAAAATAATTACCGGTATAAAACCTGATAATTATATTGAATTTACTTCTTATACGCATCATCCTTTTTATCAATTAGTTGATTTAGAATTACCGGATAACTGGTCGCACGACAGATATTACAATATTCCTTTGGAAGATTTAATAAAAATTATGAATAATGCTTTGGATAAAGGATTTTCTGTTGATTGGGACGGTGACGTAAGTGAAAAAAAATGGGATAATGTAAATGCAACGGCAGAATTAAGAGATATTGATTATACCAGAATTCAAAAAAGTAATTATCAAGCTTACAGACAAAGAACCTTTGATAATTATACAACTACAGATGATCATCTCATGCAGATTACCGGAACAGCAAAAAATAAAGACGGTAAATTGTATTATCTGACAAAAAATTCGTGGGGAAATGATTATAATAAATACGGCGGATATCTTTATATGTCAAAAGATTTTGTGAAAGTTAAAACCATTGCAATAATGATTCATAAAGATGCAATACCGGAAGAAATTGCAAAAAAATGCGGAATATAATAATAATTTGACATCATTTAAATGATATTGCAAAATAATATTCAGGGTTTCTCTTCAGCGAAACCCTTTTTTATTGCTTACTTTTTAATATCGTAAAAACATCTTTTCGGAGAGTAAATTTTTTCTTCCGTTTTTAACTCTTTAATTAATTTACTGACTTCTTTTGAGTCAATTCCGGTTTTATCAGTAATTTCACCGGGACGCATCGGTTTTCCGGTTTCTTCGAGGCTTTTTAAGATTTGGTCTTTTTTATTTATCGTTACTTAAATTAAAGTTTATAAAATTTGTTAATTAAATTTTCGTAAATTTACAAAAGCAAAAAATAAAATTATGAAAACTTTAAAAATAGTTTCATTAATTCTGATAAACGGAATTATAGTATTAAATATAAATGCTTGTTCGGAGACGAATAATCAAAAAAATGCCGAAAAAACTTTATCTGCTGTTGATTCGAGAAAAGATATTGATACACTTCGGTTTATTACGGAAACACCGCCTGTTTTTAAAACCCCCGAATCTGTTAAATTTGACAGAATCAAGGATGTTTTATATGTGGCAAATATTAACGGCAAACCAAGCGAAAAAGACGGCAACGGTTTTATTTCTAAACTTAATATTAACGGAGAGATTCTTGATTTAAAGTGGATTACGGAACTTAATGCACCGAAAGGCATGGGAATTTTTGACGACAAACTATATGTGACGGATATTGATAAATTGGTTGAAATTTCAATTTCTGAAGGAAAAATAATTCAAAGATTTCTTGCAAAAGATGCTGAGTTTTTAAATGATATTGATATTGATAAAAACGGAAATGTTTATGTTTCGGATATGGCTACGGGTAAAATTTGGATGTTGAAAAATAATACGTTTGAAATATGGTTACAATCTGAGGAACTTATCCATCCGAACGGTTTATTTGTTAAAGACGAGAATTTATTAATAGGAACGAAAACAAAAATTTTATCCGTTAATCTGAAAAGTAAAAAGATTAACAGCTTGATTAAAAATACCGGAAGTATTGACGGATTGGAATTTGCCGATGATGACAAATATCTTTTTTCTGATTGGTCCGGGCATGTTTATATTGCAAAAGCCGGCGGTGAAAAGAAACTATTACTGAATACATCAGAAAAAAAAATAAATGCAGCAGACATAGAATTTATTCGTGATAAACAATTACTGCTTATCCCGACATTTTATCATAATACGGTTTCATTTTATAAACTTATAAAATAATAAAAAGAAATCGGTATTTATTTTGTTTTGTATTTATCAATTACTTTGCTGAAGATTTCTTTACTGATCGGTTTTGAAATAAAATCATCACAACCGGCTTTTAATGCTTTTTCTTTTTCTTCGGGAGTTGAATACGCTGTTTGAGCAATAACCGGTAAATCGGGTCTGAATTCTTTTATTAATTTAGTCGCTTCATAACCGTCCATTACAGGCATTTTCAGATCCATCAATACAAAGTCAATATCGCTTCTTTCTTTGCATAATTCTACAGCTTGTTTTCCGTCAATGGCATGTAAAACGATTAAATCTTTTACAAAATATTCCAGTAAAGTTTCGATATAAATGAAGTTTACTTCTTCATCTTCTGCAATTAAAATTGTTTGTGTTTTTTTGTCAGTCATAGTCTTTTTTTTAGTTTTTATAATATGATTATCTTCAAACGGTTTGTAAGGGATTGTAATATAAAAAGTCGAACCTTTTCCTTTTTCGGATTCTAAAGTGATTGTTCCGCCCAGTAATTCTGCATTTTCTTTGGCTATGGATAAACCTAAACCCAAACCGCCGGCATGTTCCGAAACTTTTTTCTCTTCTTGTGAAAATCGTTCGAAAATTGTTTCTTGTTTCTCAGGTTTTATACCAATGCCCGTGTCTTTTACATAAATCATAATGGTATCATTTTTTACTTGATAACCGAATTCAATGAATCCTTTGTTTGTAAATTTAAGTGCATTTTCTAACAGATTACTAAGAATTTTATTTAATTTAGAACTGTCAGTCAGAACCATACTTTCAGTATCCGGAAGTCCTTTTTTAAGATACAGAGGCGTTTTGTTTTCTTTGGCTCTTATATCAAAAATTGAAAACAATTCTAAAAATAAATCATTTAAATAGACTTTGTTTTCAATTGCTTTAACTTGTTTCGTTCCGAGTTTTGAAATTTCAAGAATGTCATCAATTATTCGCATTAATTGCTTTCCGCTGTTTTGAATAATACTGATATAATTAATGAGTTTCTCGGGAGGCAAATCAGGTGTGCTCAGAAGTTCGGAAAAACCTAAAATCCCGTTCATCGGAGTTCTGATTTCATGCGACATATTATTGATGAATTCTGTTTTTAAACGGTCACTTTCCTCAGCTTTTTCTTTGGCTTTTAATGTTTCTTCTTGTGCTTT
>JAOZQB010000174.1 GCA_029932445.1 Bacteroidales bacterium
TTTCTTGTGTCGAATCTTATGAAATTACATTTCACGTAACAGACGGAACAAATCCCGTTGAAGATGCTGCCGTTACTTTCAGCGGTGCAACACTTAATACCGATGCTTCCGGAAATGCCGTCTTTAATGTACTTGACGGTATAAATTTACCGTATTCGGTTACTAAAGCAGGTTATTATGACGCAAACGGAACCGTGGATGCCGATGCCGATAAAACCGTTGATGTTGTGATGAATTTAATTCCGACATACGATATTACTTTCAGCGTTACCGACGGTACAAATCCCGTTGAAAACGCAACCGTTATTTTTAACAGTTCAACCGTGTATACAAATACTTCAGGTATTGCCGTTTTTAATAATGTTGAACAAGGAACGGGCTTAGCATATTCGGTTACTAAAACAGGTTATTATAACATTACGGGTACGGTTGATGCAGATGCCGACAAAACCGTCGATATTATTATGAATTTAATTCCGGCTTACAATATTACCTTCAGCGTTACCGACGGTACAAATCCCGTTGAAAATGCAACCGTTACTTTTAACGGTTCCGCTGTTTATACCGATGCTTCCGGTATTGCCGTTTTTAATAATGTTGAAGAAGGAACGGGTTTAACATATTGGGTTACGAAAACAGGATATGAAAATGCAAACGGTACCGTTGACGTTGATGCCGACAAAACAGTAGATGTTGTTTTAACTCATACATACACGATTACTTTTAATGTTACGGACGGCACAAACCCGATTGCCGGTGCAAATGTCAACTTTGACAGCAGAAATTTTGCTACCGATACAAACGGTGACGCTGTTTTTGCAAATTGTTCCGAAGAATCAGCAATGGCTTATATCGTATCTAAATCGGGATATGATAATACAAACGGAACGGTTGATGTTGATGCAGATAAAACCGTAAATGTTGTCCTTACATTAACTGTAGGATTATCAAATCTTGAAAATAAAATCAGCATTATTCCCAATCCGAATAACGGATTATTTACCGTTAAAACAAAAGGACTAAATACGTCAAATTCTGTTGTTGAAATTTATTCGGTAAGCGGAAAATTAATTTATCAAAATAAATTAAACTCTAATGCATTTGATATTGATTTAGGATATCAAGCCAAAGGAATTTATTTTATTAAAATAACAGCCGGTAATCAGGTGTTTAACTCTAAATTAATTATTAAATAAATGCTAATATTGTAAATAAAAAAGCCCTCAATTGAGGGCTTTTTTATTTACAATATTACTGATTTCTCATCAAATCCTCAATTTCCTTAACTGTTTTAGGAATTGGTTTCCCGAGAACACGACAAGCTTTATCCGTAATTAAAATATCATCTTCAATTCGGATACCGCCGAAATTTCTGTATTCTTCCAATTTTTGATAATTTATAAAATCAGTTAATTTATTTTCGCGTTTCCAGATATCAATTAATGCCGGAATAAAATAAATTCCCGGTTCAACCGTAATAACAAAACCCGGCTCTAATTTACGAGCCATCCTTAAAAATGCCAGTCCGAATTGATTGCTGCGTTGTACGGTTTCATCATAACCGACATAATTTTCACCGAGTCCTTCCATATCGTGAACATCCATTCCCATCATATGCCCCAAACCATGCGGATAAAACAATGCATGAGCTCCGTTTGCTACGGCTTCGTCAACATCACCTTTCATTAATCCGATGTCTTTAAGTCCTTGTGCAACCACTTTTGCAGAAAGCATGTGCATGTCCTTATACATAATTCCGGGTTTAGTGTTTTTGATAACCTCAAAATTAGCATTCATTACGGTTTCATAAACTTCTTTTTGCTTTTGTGAGAATTTTCCGCCCACAGGAGTTGTTCGAGTAATATCGCTGCAATAATGCATGGGCGATTCGGCTCCGGCATCCGTAACCATTAGTTGTCCGGCTTTTAATATATTTTCATGATGATGATTATGCAAAATTTGACCGTTTACCGATAAAATAATCGGAAATGAGACAGGTCCGCCGTGCGATAATGCAATTCCTTCAATTTTGCCGTAAATTTCTTGCTCTTTCGTTCCCGGTATTGCCGATTTCATGGATGTTGTGTGCATTTCATAAGCAACATCAACCGTTCTTTCAATATCTTCAATTTCTCCGGGTTCTTTTATTGAACGCAATTTTACTACCGCTTTTATAAGTTCTTCCGATACATTATTATTAATTTCATCGGCAGGAATACCGAGCAATTTTTCCGAAAGCAACTTTGTTTGTGCTCTGTAAGCCGGTAAAAAATGAATTTTTCTGCCTTGTTTTAACGCTTTTTCAATAAATTCATCAACTTTTGAAAGAGGAAATGCATTTTTCACACCGTTTTTTCCGGCAAATTCTTTCATTGTAGGTTGTTCACCCATCCATATAATATCATCGATATCAACATCATTTCCGAACATATAATCTTCACCGCTGTCAACATCAATTATACCGATTATGTCGGGTTGTTTCACTCCGAAAAAATACAAAAAAGAACTGTCTTGTCTGAATGTAAAAGTATTCGCAGGATAATTAAACGGAACATCCGAATTTCCGGGAAGAAAGACCAATCCTCCTGATACTTGTTTGGTTAAATTTTTACGTCTTGCCGTATATATTTCTTTTGAAAACATAATTTATGATTTTAAGATTTATAATTTTTAAATTTTCTCCAAAAATACAAATTTTAATCTCTTTTTTATTAAATGCTTAAAAAACTTACTTTTGTAAAAAATTTTATAAAATGGAATCAACGAGACAAAAAAAAATATCTGCTTTAATACAAAAAGAAATGAGTATCATATTTCAGCGTAAAGCAAATGAATTTTCAAATAAACTAATAAGCGTTACGATTGTAAGAACTGCACCTGATTTAAGTTTGGCAAAAATTTATTTGAGTATTTTTCCTGAAGAAAATAAACAAGTTACATTTAAAGAAATTTTGGACAGTAAAAGTAATTTGCGATTTGAACTCGGAAACAGAATTAAAAATCAGGTACGAAAAATTCCCGATTTGCAGTTTTATATTGACGACTCACTTGATTATGCAGAAAAAATAGATAATTTGCTCAAAAAATAATGAACATCTCTTTATACATAGCAAAACGTTATTTATTTTCCAAGAAAAATCGAAATGCCATTAATATCATTTCCGGTATTTCCGTTACTGTTTTAGCAGTTGCTACGGCTGCAATTATTATTGTTTTATCTTCGATAAACGGTTTCGGATTATTAATAGATGAACAAATCTCGTCCTATGCCCCGGATTTAAAAATTGAAGTTGTAAAAGGAAAAACATTTACTGTTAATAATGAAAAATTTTCCGAAATTAAAAAACTGAAAAATATACGATATTTTTCCGGAATTATTGAAGAAAATGTTCTGTTAAAATATGATAATAAACAAACAATTTGTACAGTAAAAGGAGTTCCGGATGATTACGGCAAAGAATTTAATTTAAAAAACACCCTGAGAGACGGTATTTTTAAAACATCCGGAAAATCGTTAAACTATGTTGTAATCGGCGGCGGTATTGCATACAATCTCAGTATTTATATTGAATCCGGTAAAGCTGTTTCTTTATGGACACCAAATCGTAAAAAAGTTAATATGCTGAATCCGGAACAAGCATTTAACAGAATTAGTCTTATTCCTTCCGGAATTATTGCCGTTGATAATGATTTTGATTTAAAATATGTTTTAACTTCCGATAAAGTCGTAAGAAAAATTACCGACAGAGACAGTTCAACGGTGAGTTCTGTTGAAATTCTTGCAAAAAATAAAGATGAAATCGAAACATTAAAAACGGAGATTGAAAATATTCTCGGAAACGATTATACCGTAAAAGATGTTTACGAACAATTTGATGTTTACCGAGTTATGAAATCGGAACGCTTAGCAGCATTTATTATCATGCTTTTTATTACATTAATTGCATCATTCAGCATCATCGGTTCGGTTACGATGTTGATTATTGAAAAGCGAAGAGATATTTTTACCTTAATGAGTATGGGAACTTCAATTAAAAAGTTGAATCACATCTTTTTTACGGAAGGTTGGTTAATTTCTTTCAGCGGTGCTGCAATCGGAATTGTTTTGGGTGCTTTAATTTGTTATGCTCAACAAAAATACGGGTTTGTAACTTTTCCTTCGGACGGAATGTATATTGTCGATGCCTATCCGATTGATTTAAAAATTTCGGATTTTATTCTTACTTTTTTCTCCGTAATGATACTCGGAACATTGATATCCTTGTATCCGGCAAGAAAATTAACCGAAGAATTTATTAAAGAAACCCAGTTTGCTTAAAATAAATTTAACTGTTTTTTAGCTTGTATATAAAACGCGTCCAATTTTTCCGCAGCTTGTTTTAAAACTTCATCTTTTTTAGCAAAACAAAAGCGTAATGTCTTTGTGTTTTCTTCATTATGATAAAAAGAAGACATCGGAATTGCGGCGATACCGAATTTTTTAGTTAAACGTTCAGCCAATTGAAAATCCGTTTCATCCGTTAAATCAGAAAAGTTTACGGTTTGAAAATAGGTTCCGCCTGCAGGAATAATATCAAAACCGATATCTTTTAACATTCCGTTGAAAAAATCTCTTTTATTTTGATAAAATTTCGGCAGTTTCAGATATTCATTTTCTTTGTCAAGATATTCTGCAACAGCATATTGAATGGGTGTGTTTGCAGCAAAAACCGTAAATTGATGAATTTTTCTTATTTCTTCGGTAATTTTTTCGGGTGCTGCAAAATAACCCAACTTCCAACCGGTTGCATGATACATTTTACCGAAAGAAAAAACTAAAATACTGCGTTCTGCTAATTCCGGGTATTTAGCAATACTGTTATGTTCTTTTCCGTCAAAAATAATATGTTCATACACCTCATCACTTAAAATCAAAATTTTTGTTCCGGAAACAATTCTGATTAAATTAAGCATATCTTCATCCGAAAAAATTTTCCCGGAAGGATTTTGAGGCGAATTAATAATAATTAACTTCGTTTTGGAATTAACCATTTGGTTTACGGCTTCCCAGTCTACGGTATAATCAGGATATTTCAGGCGAACATAAACCGGACGCCCGCCGTTAATTCTGACAACAGGAGCATAACTGTCATAAGCGGGTTCAAATATAATTGCCTCATCACCTTCATTAACAATTGTTGAAATCGTTGAGTGGAGTGCTTGCGTTCCGCCGGCTGTAATTGTTATTTCCGTTTCCGGATTATATTTATACTTATACAGTTTTTTAATTTTAGACGAAAGTTTTTCTCTTAAAACACCAACACCGGGCATCGGAGCATATTGGTTGTAACCTTCTGTCATATATTTGTTTACAAGAGAAATTAATTCCTCGGAAACACCAAAATCAGGAAATCCTTGAGATAAATTTATAGCATCGTAATTATTTGCCATTTTTGACATTACGGCAAATACGGATGTTTTTATATTCGGGTCTTTAGCTCTGATCATTCTTTAAAATTTGTGGCGCAAATGTAAAAATTATTCCTTTTTATAAAATGTTTTTTTGATAAAAAGCACATTAATTAGGATATACAACAAAACATGAAAATATCTAAATATGATAATTGTCATTTTATTTCATATTTAATAGTCATACTATTGCATAAGATTTAATACAATTTATTTATTATGAAAAACAAAGATTTATTTAATCCGGAAAGGTTGCAAAAAGCATCAAAAATTTTAAAAGCTATGGCCCATCCCTTAAGGGTTGCAATTTTAAATTTATTATCCGAAAACAAAAAGCTTACCGTTACGGAAATACATCAATCATTAAATATTGAACAATCAACAACCTCACATCATCTCGGTATTTTAAAAGATAAAGGTGTTCTTTTGTCCGAAAGGGACGGAAAAAATTCTTATTACTTTCTTCAAAACAGCAACTTAAAACACATTATCGAATGTCTTAATAAATGTACGGATTGCGATTAATGTTTTCCCCGTATTAAGCAGAGAATAAAAGTGTGTAAATCCTTTTTTGTTATATTTGCAGGAAAAAAAGCAAATGAGCAAAAAAAGAGTTACAAAACAGTTTAATTTTGAAAC
>JAOZQB010000175.1 GCA_029932445.1 Bacteroidales bacterium
AAATTAATTCGACGCATTTTATATATTTGAATCGAAATCAGTATTAAAATAGCTCTTACATCGTCCGTAATTGTCAAAAGAAGTTTTATAAAATTGTCGGTTTGTTTCTCGGTTTTTTCAGATTTAATATCGGGAACATTTGATAAACCCTTAAATAATTTCTTGACGGAGTTATTATATTTTTTTTCAAGAGAATCCGTATGTTCTTTTCTGTGTTTATTAAGGACAAATATAATTGCGGTAATTACCGATATTATACCTGTTCCTGTCTCATTCAGTAAAATCTCTGCAATTTCTCCTGCTGATTCTAATTCAGCTTCTTTTTTACGATTAAGAAATAAATTCAAATCTTCGGATACCAATTTTATTTGATCTTTCATTTTCTCATCATCACTTAACTCATATAATCTGTTAATAATTTGAGAAATTTTTAAATCTTTTTTTTCCATGCAAATTCTCTTAATTGATAGTTTTTTGTAAAATTATATTAATTTTGCGTTCTAAAATAAAATAACTTGAAAACGCTTCTTTTTATTTTTATTACCGGCATTTCTTTTTTTTCATTTCCTGATACAGAAAGAAAAATAACAGCCGAACTTGCAAATATAGAATATTATTCAAAAGGAATTTGCAAGGACTCCTCTTTCGTTTATGTTCGTGTTCTCTATAAAGTCAGAGGAGAAAAGTCCGAACGACTTAAGATGAAACATGATTTTCAGAACGGAATTACCTCTACAATGCCTGTTACGGAAATTGATAAAAAAGGGAACTTTGTTTTTGGATTTTGTTTAGGGCATTCAGAAACGAAAGAATTTTCTACGACTTTTATATCGACAAACGGTAAATCAAGCAACGAAATAAATGTGAAAATTGATGTCATTCATGCAGATATTATTTCAGGAACAGCTCCTCATACCATAAAATGCAAAAAGCAATAGGTTTTTATGTTTTTTTGAAACTTATTTGATTAAATTCCGTATTGAATAAATGAAGTATAAACTTAAGTATATGATATGAGTTCAATCGTAAGATTTTCGGAAGCAGCTTCAATTGCCGTTCACGGTGTAATTTTAGTTGCCAAATCGGATAAATTTTTAAATGTTACTAAAATTGCTGATGTAATCGGTGCTTCAAAGCATCATGTTGCGAAAATAATGCAACGCCTAACAAAAGACGGTATAATAAAATCAATGAGAGGACCTACCGGCGGTTTTATTTTAACAAAAAAACCTGAAGAAATTTCATTTTTGGATTTGTATGAATCCGTTGAAGGGAAAGTAACTATTGATGAATGTCCTTTTCACAGACAGGAAATATGCACTTTTGAAAAATGTATTTTAAATAATATCACACCTAAAATGACAAAAGATTTTATTCGATATATGGAGAAGCAGTTTGTTTCGGACTATATATAAAAAATCGGCACTTTTATCGGTGCCGATTTTTTTTATTTGTTCATATCCGAAACAATTTGAAATGTTTCATTAATATAAATATCTTTTTTTAAATTCTTAAACCAAGAAACAACTCTTTCGGTTTTTACGGAATCAGAATAAATAACAGTTGAATCTGCAGACGGAACATAAAATTTCAGGTTTGAAATTTTATTATCGGCATTTTTAAATCGCTTGCTGAATTGATTTCGCTCTTCGGAATTCTTTTTATATTGATTCAAATTTAAACTTGCATATTCCTTATCTCCGTAGTATTTCATTTTATCGGCATACGATTTTATAATATTAAAAGAAGAATCCGAAGAAACTCTTTTATCACTTTCTGATTTTAATAGGGCAAGATTATATTTTGTTTTAAAATTTTTGTATTCTGCTTTCGGAATTTCATCCCATGGCATCGGATTATCCAAATCTTTTTCACCCATATCAAGTTTTGCATAAGCATCGGGAAACACAATATCCGACTCAACTCCTTTTAATTGCGTAGCACCGCCGTTAATACGATAAAATTTTTGAATGGTTAATTTTAAATCACCGAGCGGTTTTAAATTATCATTACCTTTTACCATTCTGTCAAAAGGCAAGAATCGTTGAACCGTTCCTTTTCCGAATGTATGTTCACTTCCTACAATAATTCCTCTTCCGTAATCTTGAATAGCTGCTGCCGTAATTTCAGATGCCGAAGCACTGAATTCATTAACCATGATAACTAAATTATCATCATATAAAACGGAGCTGTCTTCATCTTTCAGAATTCTCGGCATTCCGTATCTGTTTTTTACTTGAACTACCGGTCCGTCTTTTATAAAGAAACCGACAATATCAATGGCATCCTGCAATGAACCGCCGCCGTTATTTCTTAAATCTAAAATGATTCCGTTAATATTTTCATTTTTGAGTTTTAAAATTTCTTTTTTTATATCATCGGCACTTCTTCGACCGTTTTTATTTTTAAAATCGGCATAGAAAGACGGTAAATAAATATATCCGGTTTTGTTTCCGGTAATACTGTCTGTAATTATGACAGATTTTGCAAAGGTTTCTTCCAAAATAATAACATCACGAATAATCGGAATAACTTTAATGCTGCCGTCAGCTTTTTTAACCGTCAGTCGAACTTCCGTTCCTTTTTTCCCTCGAATCATCTCAATCGCTTTGTCAAGGCGCATATCTACCACATCAACAGGTTCTTCATCACCTTGTGCAACTTTAATAATTTTATCCCCGACTTCCAAATCGCCTTGTTTCCAACAGGGACTTCCCGCAATTATTTTCACTACTTTTATATAGGCATTCGGTTGAGAAAGTTGTGCTCCTATGCCTTCTAATTTTCCGGAAATTTGTATGTCGAAATTTTCTTTGTCTTTCGGCGGAAAATAACCCGTATGCGGTCCGAAATAGCCGGTCATTGAATTAAAATACATGCTTAACAAATCATTTTCATCTACTTTTGAAACTCGGTGAAACCAGTCATCATAAGTCTTTTTAACTTCTTCAACGGCTTTTTTACGGAGTGAATCAATCGGTTTTATTTCTATGCTTGTATCCTTATTAATTTTTGCATCTTCCTGTATTTTAATTTTATCTGCAAGTTTTATTAATACGGAATATTTTAAATATTGCCGCCAATACTTTTTTAACTCTTTTGTATCCGAAGCAAAATGTTTTTTATCCGAATCCAGCTGAATTGAATCTTTTTTCGAAAAATCAAAGGATTTTTTTAAGGCATCATCAATATACTTTTTAACATCACTTATTCTTTTAATATAAGTGTCTTTTGTAAGTTTAAAAAAAGTAAAATCATCACTTATAACTTGATCGTCTATTTTATATTTATATTCTGCAAATTCATTAACATCCGATTGTAAAAAGAAACGTTTATTATAATCTAACTTTTGCAAATACATTTTATAGACTTGTTCAGAAAAATCATTATCAATTTTTTTATTCGAATAATGATATCTGGTTAAGCCTTCTTTTATAAGATCCAAAATTAACTTATCCTTTTCGCTGTCTGAATTATCAGCTGAAAATGAGAACAGTAATCCGACAAAGAATACTGATATTAAAAGATTTAATTTATTCATAATTTATATTTGTTGGGTCTGTGTTGTTTGTAACGGGTAACTAAATATCTAAAATACAATTAAAAAAGAATAAAGTAATAAGGTTTTTATTTTTCAACATTATTTCTACTAAGGTTAAAATAATATATAAGGTTTTATTTGTTGTCTTATAAACCTTATTTACAGTTTTTTAACCTTAACAGAAAAAGATTTACTCGGTTTTCAAAACCTTATTCCCTTAATTAAGAAAAGGTATTTGTAAAATAATCAACCCACTTTATTTAACATATAACCTATTTGTTGAATTATCAAACTCAATAATTGAGTCTTTTATTTTATATTTGCCTGAAATTTTAAGAAATGCATTCATATTCATTTCCGCCGATTGCAAACAAAAATGCAAAGATATTAATTTTAGGAACAATGCCGGGAAAAAAATCTTTGGAATTACAAGAATATTACGGCTATAAATATAATGTGTTTTGGAAAATACTGTTTAATTTATTGAATTCCGATTTTTCGGAAGATTATAATACTAAAAAGAAACTGTTGATTGATAATCATATAGCACTATGGGACAGTTTGCAATTTTGTTTCAGGAAAGGCAGTGCCGATGCTGATATTAAAGATGAGATACCGAATGATTTTAAAACTTTTTTTAAAGATTATCCGACTGTCAAACATGTTTATTTTAACGGAACTGCTGCAATGAACTATTATAAAAAATACGTCCGATACGGAAAAAGCTTAAGTTTTTATCAACTTCCTTCCACGAGTCCTGCAAATGCACGTATGTCATTCGAAGAAAAGTTGAATAAATGGCGTGTAATAATTGATAATTAATAATTGATGAATAAAAATAATTTCAGAATACTATTTATGGGAACGCCGGATTTTGCGGTTGAAAGTCTCAAAGTCCTGTATGAAAACGGCTTTAATATCGTTGGTGTGATTACTGCTCCCGATAAACCTGCAGGCAGAGGGAAAAAAATTCAAATGTCAGCCGTAAAAAAATATGCACTTGAAAATAATTTACGATTATTGCAACCGACAAATTTAAAGAATGCCTTATTCCTTTCACAACTAACTGATATACAAGCAGATTTACAAATTGTTGTCGCTTTCAGAATGTTGCCCGAAGCCGTTTGGGCAATGCCGAAATACGGTACAATAAACTTACATGCTTCTCTTTTACCTCAATATCGAGGTGCAGCTCCGATAAATCATGCTATAATAAACGGTGAAACAAAAACCGGTGTAACAACATTTTTTATTGAAAAAGAAATTGATACAGGAAACATTATTTTTCAGGAGGAAGTTCCCGTTTTACCCGATGAAAATGCCGGTCAATTGCATGATAAATTAATGATAATCGGCGGAAAACTTATTAAAAAAACGGTTGAAGCTCTTATAAATAAGGAAATAAGTGCCGTTTCTCAAAATAAATTAATAAGCAATGCCGGAGAAATAAAATCGGCTCCCAAAATTTTTAAAGACGATTGTAAAATCAATTGGCACAATAAAACTCAAACAGTTTATAACTTCATAAGAGGATTAAGTCCCTACCCTGCTGCATGGACTGAAATTGCCGATAAAAACGGCAAACACTTTACGCTTAAAATTTATAAAACCGAAAAAATATCGGAAACGCATTCGCACAATCCGGGAACACTTATCTCGGACAATAAAACATTTATAAAAATCACAACTTCAGACGCTTATATAAATATTTCCGAATTACAACTTCAAGGCAAAAAGCGCATGAATATTAAAGATTTATTGAACGGATTTGATATTTCGGGCTTTGTGATTGTTGATTGATTTGGATTGAAAATATACCTGTTTAGATAACCTGCGTTATAATTCTGTTTATGTTTTGTTATCGGTTTGTTTTTCATAAAAGTTGTATATATTATCCGCTAAATGTCGGACAAATTCATATGCTTCTTTCATTTTGGTCGTATTTGATTCATTAAATGGTGCATTTAGTTCTAATTTTGAATTATTCGCTTTTGACTCTAATATTAAATTAGAAAAACGATCATTCTTTATAAGAAATTCTCGTATCGGTTTGTCTAAAATATTTGATACAAATGTTTTATTGGTACCCTTAATAATGAATTTATTGTCAAATTTATTAATCCCAATTTGATGTTCTTTTAATCCCAATAGTTTCCCTATTTTATCCGTCCAATCTTCATTATAAATTAAAAAGTCCAATTTTATATTAAGATTAAAAATGTAATGTATTTTCATAGAAGAAGCTTGACTTATTATGAAATGAATTTCACCATTTTTATAAGGCAAATTTAAAATTGTTACACGCCATGAATTCATTCCTCCGATTCCGGGAGCAGTCTTTTTCACTTTAAACGTACCATTACGTTCTTTTGCAAAATTCTTTAAATAATCATTTAGTGAAATACTCATTTTGTCTCATTAATAACCGATAACATACATATATCCGTAACTCAATTATTTAATCCTCTTAAACACCAATTCCGTAAAGTCAAAATCCGGATTCGGGATATCCACTTTC
>JAOZQB010000176.1 GCA_029932445.1 Bacteroidales bacterium
TGCCAAGTGTTTAATTGTTCAACATGGCCAGAAGCCTGAATTTCAGCAATGGTTCTTATTTTATCCCATGCCGTAAGCATGCTTAAGTAAGAAGAAATCGTAATTTTTTCAGACGGATTACTGCAACCGAAACGTGCAACAACAGGTAAGTCAAACGGATAACCGCCGAGAGCAATTTGGCGAAAGATTGTTTCTAAACCTTGCGTCGTTTTTAATTCATTGTCTATTGAAATATGTAAATTGTAATGTTTTCCTCTTACAGTATTGATACTCATCCTGTAATGTTTCGTATTTCGATAACTTTTTATTCTGGATATCCAGATACCGTTTTCAGGAACATTTTTAAATTCAAAATTATAATCATCGTAAAGAAGATACACCGCTTGTTTTAATGTGTGACTTCCGGCCAATTTTCCGATAAGTTCTTTTTTATCGATTTCAGTAATTCCGTCATCAAAAACAAGCTTAACGATCCATTGGTTTTCTGAAATTTTTTCAGATTTTTTCCTGACATAACTTTCAAAATTGTCATAAAGTTCGAAAAAATATTTCTTTGCTTTTCTTGATAAAACGGGTTCTTTTTTTAATAAAATCCAGGAAGCAAATTCAGCACGTAAGGATTTGTAATATTTCGGATGATTGATTCCGAATTTTAATAAAAGTTTAAAAATATTATCGAATTGTTTAATCGTGTTTTTTTCGGCAGGCCATTTTAGATTTGTACGATATTGATACATCCGTTTCCTGAAAATATCCAATTGTCTTAATGAAAAAGATGTTTTTGCCAAAGCATTAATACTGCTTTCATTTAAAAACGTTTTTCCTGAATTAATAAATGCAGGTAAAAGTTCTGCAAAATTCGGTTCGGGATCTTTCGACAGCAGAATTCTGTATGCTTCAATTCTGATAGTATCATTTTGATGACAAGCAAGTGCTTCCAATCTTCTGCGAATAACCTCCGCTTTGTTTTTTTCATATTCGGGAAAGATATTTTCTATTTGAAGTAAACTTTCTTTAGCTTTAGCGATATCGGAATGTAAAGCAATCGACACTAACTGATTTATAAGAACTAAATCGAAATCGTTCATACCGGGAAGATGTTCGATATCCGAAGGTTTATAAGTCCTTGCATCCTCTTCGGGAAGACAAATTTGATGAGCGAAATTTTTAAAGGAGATATCATAACTTTCTTTACAGGGAGAAAAATTTATTAATTCAGGATTTCCGATCCATAGTTTCGGTTGCCTGATTAATCTTCCTAAATCAATAGATTTATTATAAACAGTATAATTTAAATCCCCGATTGTATAGATATTTTCTTTCTTTGTATCGGCAATTCGTAAATGTTTTTTTTCTGTTTTGTTGTACAATCCGTTTTTTGTCTTGATAATATCCGTTTCCAAAATTCCCAAATCTCTGTAAAACCATCTCGGAATAATAATATTAAAATTTTTATAGTGAATGCTGATATGATTTGATTTGTATAATTCTTTTATCAGATCAGAAAAATTTTGTTCAATTTTTTTTCTTTTAAAAGAACCTTTTGGTGTCAATTCTCCTTTGTCTTTTGAGAAATCTCTGTCAAGAATACTGAAATTAATAACGCGTTCATAGGGAGCTAAATCCTTATTTGCGGTCATTATTATTTGATGAAAATACTCCGTAATATTTTCATCTTTAACCGAATTATTTATTACAGAGTCTTTTTTATTCGGGACAATTAATAAGACATTATAAGGTTTTCCGTCACCGACTAAAAAAGTGTCTTTTACGCCGGGTACGCCTGCAAATTTTTTTTCAATGATAAGCGGAGCTACAGTTTGTCCTTTATTATTTTTATAAATATCTTTTACTCTGTCGATGATTTCATGATGACCGTTTTCGTCAATTTTAAAGATGTCACCGGTAGATAACCAATAATCTTCCTCTTCCGGATACGGAATGAGGTCTTCCGGTCCGGCATCTTCAAGATATTTTGCAATATAGTGTCCTTTTATTTCCAATTCACCGTTTTCTTTCAAACGTGTTTCGGTTCCGGGTAAGGGAATTCCGGTAGAGTTTTGTTTGTAATCATCGGAAGGTGTCATTGTAATACCGCCCGTTGCTTCCGTCATTCCGAAACCGCTGTTTAAGGTAATTCCGTGTTTATGAAAAAAACGGAAAATTTTCGGGTCCAAATAGCCGGCAGCCGAAAGTCCCCAATGTAAATTTCCTCCGGTAATATTCCGTATTTTTTTTTCTTGTTCTTTTTTATTTTCCGTTCCGTCAAACGAATTGATACAGGCTTCATAAATTTGCATCCAACGAACCGGAACACTGATAAATCCCGTAGGATTTTCTTTCGGAAATAAAGATAATAAGGTATCTGAAGACGTATTTCCTGCAAAAATATACGTACCGCCCCAAAAAATACTGCCGGTTAATTCCAAATAGCGTCCGAAGGTGTGAAAAAGCGGGAGATAACAAATCATTTTTTCATCCTTACCGACTTGCGGAAGCGCTAAAGCCCTGGCAAACCGCTTACTTATAATGTTATACATCGAAAATGAAACCCCTTTCGGCATCCCTGTGCTGCCGGAAGTAAACATGGTCGTAGCGACTTGGTTCAACGGTTTTCTTTTTCTTTTCGAAAGAATGTCTTCCGCTTTTGTCATTGAAATTTTTTTACTCTCTTTACTCAAATAAAAGTCAGCATCCGAATATTTACCGGAATTGGCTTCGGTAACAATTACAATTAAATCTTTTTTATAAGATTTTTTTACGGAACTGATTATTTTTAAGCGTTCGGGAGTATCCGTAATAACAATATTTATATTCAATAAGTTAAAGATATAAGCAATAATTTTTTTGCTGAAATGAATATTCAGCGGAGTGTTAAAAATATCATATGATAAGCATGCCAAATCACAAACGGCTCCTTCAAGATTATTTTCCGAAAAAATAGCTGCACGCGGGTTATCCGGTTTTACGGAATAGATGAAAGCTGCAATTTCTTTGATGTAATTTTGAACTTGTTTATACGACCATTCAAAAGGTTTTGATTTTGTATATCCTTTAAATAAGATTTTATCCGGATGTTCGAGTACGCGTTGTTCAAACATCGTTTTTAAACCGTAGTCAGATTTCCTCAAACTCTTAAAAATCAACTTTATCCATTTGTTTTTAAGCTCTTGTGTTGAAAGTTTCGCTAAAAAATCGGGTTTTCTGCTTTCATTGATAAAGTGCAACAGTTCATTATTGTGTTTTTTTGATTTTAAAAGTTTATCATTCTCATTAAATAACTTATTAATATCATCAAAAGTCATATATTTATCGGAAATATTGTTAATATATTGAGAAGTAGCCATTTAATAAATATTTATCAGTATTATTATAAAAACAAAATTAGAAGAATGTGTTAAATTCCCGGAAAAATAGTTAAAAACTTTTTGTTTTCAATAAATAATTGTTTTATATTTACATCTTGTTAAATTAATTTTATTTATTCACAAAAAATTTAAGTTATGAAAAAAAGTTTACTTACAATTGTTTTAGCACTTTTTGTTGCTTTTACAATAAACGCTCAACCGTTTTTCTCGGAATCATTTTCTACTGAAATTCCGGCGACTTGGACAGTAACAACAAACTCAGGTGTGGGTTGGTTTTGGGATGACGGAACTTCGCATGATTACGGACAAGGCTGTGCCATTATTGATAGTGATGCAGCAGGCGGATTGGACGACGGAACGTTAGAATCGCCTGTAATAGATTGTAGTTCTTATACAACTGTAGTATTAAAATATAACTATAATTTTCAAAAATACAGCTCCACTGAACCGGATAGCGGTTATGTAGAAGTATTTGACGGATCAAATTGGATTTGGCTAAAAAGTTATCATGCGGATTCTCCTGATAACGGACCACAAGCTGATTCTTTAAATGTAACTGCTTATGCAGCGGGAAATGCTGATTTTCAAGTACGTTTTGGTTATCAAGCCGATTGGTGTTGGCATTTTGAAGTAAGTGATGTTGAGTTATATGACGTTGGTGCTTTTTACAGTGTTACCTTTAATTGTAATATAAATGATTCAATTACCAGCGGTTATTTTGTAGTAGGAACGGATACATTAAGTGTGACCGGAAGCATAGTCGGTTGGACAGAACCCGGATCAGATCCTTCATTATTTATGACAGATGATGATGCTGACGGTATTTATACCTACTCTACTTTTTTATCTGTTGCTGATGGTTATGAATATAAATATTTCAAAAATGCCGGTTGGGATAACGGTGAATGGAACGGAGGAGATAATCGTACATTTGATGTTGTTGATGCAGATGTCGTTTTAAATGATTATTTTGGTGATATTAATAATCATGTTGCCGTTAACGAAATATCTTCAGAAGGAATCAGCGTATTCCCGAATCCTTCAAACGGTGTGTTTAATATTAATGTTGATAATAATTATAATCTTGAAGTATTTGATATTACCGGAAGAGTTATTAATTCAAGAACCTTAACCGGAAATACAAGTATTGAATTAAATACTGCAGGTATTTATTTCTTGAGATTCTCAAATGAAAACGGTTCTTATACTCAAAAAGTAATTGTAAAATAATTTGTAAGTCGTCTTTTTAAGGCGATAATATGTAAGTCTTCTTTCCGAAGACGACAATAAAAAAAGAGGAATTTTATTCCTCTTTTTTTTTTTAAAATTTTATTATTTACATTTGAATTGTCAAACAAAAGTTAATTATTCACTAAAATTATTTAAGTTATGAAAAAATTTTTTACGATTGTTCTCATGATGTTATTTGCTTTTTCCGTAAATGCACAAGATTTAGGAAAAGCTCCTGAAATTAAGCATGTTAAACAAAATTCCGTTTTTATCCCTAAAGCGGATCAAGCGGCTTATACCGGAAATGCATCAACAGATACTTATCACAGTATTGTATTAAGTGACGGTACACTCACTCAAACAGGTACATTAGTAACGGATCCGTTTCCTATGGCAGAAGAATTTGCTGACGGGATTGTATACAGAGTAGATGGAAACATGGGTTTTTATTCTGTAAATCCCGATGACGGAACAGCAACTTCTTTGGGTACAATAACCGGTTATGCCGGAACTCCTACCGGATTAGCTTATGATTGGGGTTCTTCGACAATGTATCTTCTTGTTTTAGACGCCGGTAATATTCCGCATTTATGTACTTTGGATATGGGTACATATACAGCAACGGAAATCGGTGCAGGTACCGGAATGTTGATTGCAATGGATTTTGCTGATGACGGTTATTTGTACGGACCTGCACTTGACGATGAAAATTTATATCAAATTGATCCTGCAACCGGGGCTACGACTCTAATCGGTTCTACGGGTTTAGGTTTAAATTACGGACAAGATGTTTCTTTCGATTATACGACAGGAATGTTGTATACAATCAATAGCGGAGATCAGTTTACATACGGAACTTATGATATATCAACGGGTGCTTTTACTCAAATTGCAGATATGGGCGGAAATCAGCATGCCACTTTTGTAGTATGTAATTATCCTATTGAAAACGGGGCTCCTGCTGCTGTTTCAAATTATGTTGTTACACCGGATGCAGGCGGTGCTTTAACAGTTGATTTAAGTTGGACAAATCCTTCTTTGGATTTTGAAGGAAATGCTTTAACCGAATTAACAAGTATGGATGTATATATTGACGGAAGCGGAACAGCTGCTTATACCAATTCTTCTCCCGTAATCGGAGGTGCTGACAGTTATATAGCTACTGTTTCAACTGCCGGAATGCATTCTTTTAAAGTAGTCGGAACAAATTCTGCAGGTGAAGGAATGCCTACATCAGTTTCTGTTTGGGTCGGAGAAGATGTTCCGGAAGCTCCCGGAAATGTCGTTCTTGCTGCCACGGATATGGATGCAACCGTAACCTGGGATGCATCTGCAGCAGGAATGCACGGCGGTTATTTTTCAGGTTCTGATTTAACATATACAGTTGTCAGACAACCCGGTGATGTAACTGTTTCTACGGATCAAACCGGTTTAACTTTTAATGAAACTTT
>JAOZQB010000024.1:0-5190 GCA_029932445.1 Bacteroidales bacterium
ATAAAAATTTTGAGAAATTCATCATTGCATTGGCTGAGAATAGTTCCGGGAGCTTTTGCTCCGGACGACATAATTTCAGCAACTTCTTGCAAACCGGAAGCAACAGCATCTTCGTAAACGACATCATTTATTACCGGAATTTCCCTTACGGCATAAATTACCTTTGCATTAATTTCCTCAATCAACAATTTATCAAATACCGATTCGCCGGCATTGTCGCCGATGTATAAAATTGTTTTCGCTTCTCGAACGGCTTTTTCAAACTGCGGAAAATCAAATATTGCAAAATCTTGTGTTAAAATACGTTGTACGTCCTCCTCTAAACTGAATTTCTTATTTACGCCGAAATCAATAATGTTTCCGGCGATAGCAATACGTACGGCTGTTAACAATCTGTTTTCTGATTGTTCAATAATTTGTTTTAATTCGGGATACAACTTTTTTGCATCTTCAATACTTTGCTTTTTAATTTCTTTGTAAGGATCTTCAACCCCGGTAATTTCTCTTATGACACGATACACTTCCGCACCGTATTCTGCCGGAGTATTTTCTAAAGAAAATGATTTAATCAAACAACCGGTTTCATCAAGAATTTTCTTTAGTTGTTTATCATCTTTTGCCGTCATTCTTCCGGCTTTTAGTGCCTGTTGCATAAAACACGGGATACATTCGAAATAGGTTTTCATCTTCAATATCTTTTCTGTATTTATTTGTTTATAAGAACCATTCCGGATCAGTATATTTTAAGGCATGCTCTCCGTAAGTCGTTATTTTTTTGCCCTCGACTTTAAATGTGCGTTTTTCCCCGTATTTTCTTGAAAAAATTATGTTTTTTTGTTTACCGGCTTCAACTTTTATCAAATTGGCATAACTTATTTTAAATTCATAATTTAAACTTTCGGTACACAAAGGACAAAATAATTCTATCATTTCACCTTCTTTACAAAAACAATCGTCACTTATTTTTGATGAATAGTTTCCTAATTCGGTATGTAACAAAATTAATCCTTTTTCTCCTTTATTATTTTTTCCTGTCAAAATAATATCTTCATCAATATTTATTATTTTTTTGCAATTCGGACACAGATACCTATCTTTCATAACGTTAGCTTTAATTAATGATTATTTATAAAACCTTTCTATTCGATCAAATGCTTTATTTATCATATCATCAGGAACACAAAAAGATAAACGAACATGATTTTCACCATTGGGACCGAATGCAATACCCGGGGTCGTTGAAACTTTTGCTTCTTTTAACAACAACTTACTGAATTCAAATGAATTATCAGCTCTGTTATCTAAAACTTTCGGAAACATTAAATAAGACCCTGCCGGTTTAACATATTGAAAATGTTCATCTAAACAATCCAATCGTTCACACATTAAATTTCTTGCATTTTGATATTCATTTCTGAAATTCGTAATACAATTTTGACTTCCTTTTAAGGCAGCAATTGCGGCATATTGTGATACTACCGGAACACATATTGCAAAGGGAATATGTACTTTTTTTATTTGAGCAATTAGATTTTCATTTGCATGTAAATAACCGACACGCCATCCGGTCATTGCATAAGATTTTGTAAAAGTATAAACAGAAATTACACGATCTTCCATACCCGGAATTGATGCAATGCTGAAATGTTTGTGTTTGTCATAAACAAAATATTCATAAGCCTCATCAACAATAATATACAAATCATTTTTTTGTGCAATTTTTGCAAATGTTTTAAGTTCATCTTCAGAAAAAATTGTACCTGTCGGATTATTGGGTGTACAAAGTATTATTGCTTTTGTTTTTTTTGTAATTGATTTTACAATTGCTTCAAAATCAGGCTCAAATCCGATATTCTCATTTAAAGGAACTAAAACCGGTATTCCGGATGCCAGTTTAACTTGTGTGATATGTGTTGAATAAGTCGGTGTTAATAAAATAACTTCATCACCGGGATCAATAATTGCCGTAACAGATGCTGCCATAGCTTCAATTGCACCTACGGTTACAATAATTTCCGAAGCTTTTGCTTTAATTTTATTATCATGTTTTAATTTTTCGGCAATCAATTCTCGAAGTTCGGGCAGTCCCTCTGCCTGTGAATATCCCGATGTCAATCCTTTTTGAATAGCCTTAATTGCAGCTTCGTTAATATGTGCCGGAGTTCCGGAAGAAGGTTTTGCCCAAGAAAGAAAAGCAACATCATCGTATTGTTTAGATAATCTTGTCATTTCATGAATGGCAGATTTTTTTAATTGATTTACTCTGTTTGAAGTTTGCATAATCTAAAAATTAAAAATCATTCCTGTTTTTACATGTTCGATTTTAAATTCATTATAAAACATTGCCAATGCGGGAAGTTGTGTGCAATGTGACGGCAATAATCTTTGAACGTTATTTTTCTTAAACCAGTCAATCGTTTTTTTAGTCTGATTATCTTGTTTTTTCAGATGGAAACCGCCGATAACAGCTTTTACTGTATTGATACCCGTAATTCTTTTTGCATAATCCGTGATGTTACAAATTCCTGAATGTGAACAAGCCGAAATAATTATCAATTCATTATTTTTAATTATTGCAAGGGCTGTATCATCAATTACAAAATCATCTTTTCCGTATTCATCAACAAATGACGTTGCTTGAGCTTCAAAATCATTCAATCTCGGAATTTCACCGAGAAATATTATGTTTGGTGCGATGTAATACGGCTCTTTACTTGTAATCAATGAAAATTTACTTTTTATTTCTTTAAGAGATAATTCCAAACCGATATTCTTTTCTTCTCCTTTACGAAAACGCTTAATAAAAGAATTCGGATGACATATTAAAGGTTTATTTTTAGTAAATTGTAATCCGTTTCCGTGATCCCAATGCCCGTGACTTAAAACAATTACATCTGCATCATTTGTATTAATATTTAATTTTTCGGCATTTTGTAAAAAGACATCACTTGCTCCGGTATCAAAGAGGATTTTTTTATTATCATATTCAATAAAATAAGATAAGCCGTGTTCGGCAAGAAAATATTGTGCGGCAGTATTTTCGGTTAATACGGAAAGTTTCATTTATTTCAATTATTCAATTTATAAAATATCAAATATTATCATTTTGTCATTATATTTAAATATTCCGCTTCAAAAAAACCGCTAAAAACGATTACTTAATTACACATTCTTTCCTCCCTAAACAAGATTATTTTTTTAACTATTTAAAAACACCGTTTGCAAATCTGAAAATATTATAATTCGTCTTTTTTTGTTTTACTTCTTCATTTATTTCGGATGTATTTTTTTCAAGAAATTTTATTGTATTTTCAATATTTTCATCAGCAATTAAAACAGGAACAAAATGTTTATTAATCATTTTAAGATTTTGCCCGAATTGTCGGGATACCAGAATATTTACATTAATTTTTTTAAGATAATTAATAACGGCATTTCCTTTTTTTTCGGAACCGTGCTTAGTTTCATCGTCAATATCTCTGTTGATATTATTTATTTCATCAATAAAAACTAAATTTTTGGAATCATGTTCAAAAACAATGTATTTATCGGCATCCCCGAAATGTTTATTTTGAAAGTCTCCGTTTTTGTCAACAGCAAAAGCAAATCTTAAATTCATATTTCTGTTTTTATATAAGTTCAAAAGTATTAAAATCCTGTTAATAAACCCAAAAAACCAACTGCAAATCCAAAAATAATATTAATAAATTTTACAATCAGAAAACTGCGTTTTGATTCTGCCAATAAAGGTAACATTCCGTGTCCGTCTTGAGCAACAGAACTTGCCAACAGAATACTGAACGGAATTGTTCCTGTTGCAAACAATGTTACAAAGACTAAATGCGGTCCCGATTCGGGAATTATTCCTACCAAAACGGCAATTAACAAAACAACAAACATATTTGATGATATCCATGATTCAATATCTATGTATTTCATTAAAAATGCAAAAAATAGTAATGTACCGAATGTCCACAGAAAGATTTTGGGTAAATGCACTTTTACAACATGTTCCCAAAGATGTTTTTTTAAAAAATGGTCGGGGACACTTAATACGATAAACAAAGAAAAACCGACAGCAATTAAGACCGTTATTCGAATCCATTCTTTTGAATTTCCGGCTAATATACCTGTTAAAACCCCTGTTATTAATGCACCTAATAATACAAATAAAACAATTCTGTAAACAGACGGTTTTGTAAGTTGTGTAAAAATATTTTTTTTATTAAAACAAACACATTTTTCATTTTGATGAATTGCAAATCCGGGGTCTTTAAGTTTTAATTTAAATTTTTCCGGTTTCAAAAACTTATCGGTTAGCCAACCGGCAAGAATTCCGACTCCGAAAATAATAATTGTTAAAATAATTGCCTTTCCGGGGAACATCGCAAGCATAACAAATGCCTCATCACCGCTTGTAGCAATCATTGTTGTAACCAAAGCACCCATGGACAACATCCCGTGTGTAAACATTCCGACTGCCGTAAATGCTCCTAAACAACCGGGTATTACACCAAGCGATGCAGCAAAAAGATATTGTTTGAATTTATTACCCGAAACCGTTTTATGCCATAAACCTTTGGTTTGAACATTAATATATTCAATGGCAAGCATCATTACAAAGACAAAGCCGGTAATTACTAAAGCATGTTTAAAAGTATGGATTAATTCCGAAAATATCATAATATTAACACCTTATATAAATGATAACTTTTTAGGTCATCCTTAACTCCGAAAAACTTTTGAAAACATATAGATGCTGAAACAAGTTCAGCATGACAAACTACTAACTACCAATTAATTAATTACAAACTACAACAAAGACAACTGAGACAGCCGCAAGCTACCCCTACCCTTTCCAACCTTCGGCTTCCAGCATAAGAAAATTATTTTTTTCATCTTCTGTCATCACATGCGTTTCATATTTGAATTCCATTCCCATATCCATAATCGGTTGTGATACGGAAAAAATTAAATCGTATAAAATAGGAATATTCGGAAAAGGCAAAGCAAAAAGAACCGTAGCCGTATTGTTTTCAACTTTTACATCACTGACTATTCCGAGTTTAACTAATGAAAAATTAATTGCCGGATGCATCACATCCGAAATTTCTTTAATTACATCTTCTTTTGTATTCATTTTTTTAATTTTAATTTTTTCTTACAAACATACAAATCCGTTCTCAAAAA
>JAOZQB010000024.1:5290-20503 GCA_029932445.1 Bacteroidales bacterium
TTCATTTTTTTAATTTTAATTTTTTCTTACAAACATACAAATCCGTTCTCAAAAAATATTCTTATTTGAAATATTATATTAATTTAAATAATAATAAATCTTTATTTTATCGGATCCCAAATTACCAATATCAAAGCTCCTTTTTCAGATTTAAACGGTCCGTGTTCATCACCTTCCCCAAAAAACTGATAAGATCCTTCAGGTATTTTTTTTCCGTTACTTTCATATTCACCGTTCAAAACAAAATGTTGCTCAACGGTAATATGAGAATGCGGTGCCATATAAAATCCTGCAGGTAATTTCAGCAATACGGTTCTTGCTCCGTTTTCATCTCTCAAAACTTTTCGTAAAGTACCTTTAAAATATTCATCGGCATTTTCCCATTGTAAATCATCGTACAAATTCAATAAATTTTTCATAATTATTCCTCCGTTTTAATGAATAAATTAATTTACATACAAGTTACGACATATTTAATTATTTCAAGCAATAAAAAAATTATTTATTCGCTTATTTTAAAAATTTTCATAAATTCATCATCAATATTTGCATTTACTATTCCTTGCTCAGTTAAAATATCAAAATATGTTTTAACTTTTTTAAGCAATTTATTACCTTCAACATAATCAAAATTAACATTATCAAGGAACATTTCAACTCTGTCAACAGGTTGTCGCATCATATCAAAAGACAATTCGGCAGCTGCTTTTTTATTTTCGTTAACCCAATTAACAGCTGCTTTCAATTCTTCCAAAAATACTTTTGTAATATCGGGATATTTTCTGGTAAACTCACCTTTCAGAACAATTCCCGCATTCGGGAAACTTCCGAAACCTTCATTAATATCATTCCAAATTTTATTATAAGAAATAACCGAAATTTCTTCACCTCTGTCCTGCATTATTTTTCTTGCATAACTTGCTTCGGGCTCTCTTAATATTACGGTATCGGCATTTCCCGTAACAAAATCGGCGTATATTTGTTCCGGTCTTCCGAAAGGTTTTCCGTAAACAAATTTAAAATCATTAACATCAAAATTTCCGGCTTTCAATAGATATTTAGTAATTTTTGCGGGCGGAGCTTCTTCGAATAAGGGTGTATGAATTTCTTTGCCTTTTATATCCTGAAAACCTTCAGCTTTATATCGAGTAAGAATTACAAAATTATCCCAAACAAAAAGTGCAGGAATTACGACATCATTATCCTTTAATCGAGCAGAAGTTACCAAAGCAGAAAAACTGATATCGGCTTTTCCGTTTACAATCCAACCGAGATGTTTTTCCGTTTCTTCCCAAACTTTAAGTTCTTTAATATTTATTGATTTACGTATTTTCTCAGACTGCAGCAACCTCATTATCACAGGATAAGCAACAGGTGTTGCCGATTGTATAACGACATCCGGCTTTTCGGTTATTCCGGAATTATCAACATTATCATGAACAATCTTTTTATAAAAATATACTCTGATTTCTTGTGGATTTACAGATTCAGTCAGAGTCTCATAACCCATTTCCGAAAGCATATTTATAATCGGGATCGGTTCAAATCGCTGAATTAAAATAAACCCGTCATCTTCTTTTACTTCATAAGATTTTTTAATAATAATATCAAAAGGATCTGTTTGCATAGAACGAACATCCAAAATTTCAAATTTATCTTTTCTTTCCTTCCACGGAATTACAGTTTCATCTTTTGCAGGATTAAAAACAGACAAACGATATTCTCTGTGTTTTTCCAGATTAAAATTCAAATTTAAACCCGCTGCAACTTTTATCAGTTCTACAGGATTTTCAACAGATAAAATAACAATATTTTGTTGTTGTTTCAATTCTGAAATTTTCTTTATCATCTCACCCATCGTATCAAAATTATAGATATATCTTTCAACACTTTCATTCCAAGTGATTTCGACTCCTTCTGTAATGGTATCTGTCCTCTGTGATGAAATGCATTCAGGCATATTTTTAATCAATTTCTCTTCAATTCCGAGAAACCCGTTGATTGTATGAAGAATTTCACAAATTGAAACTCCGGTTACTTTTGCCGCATCTTTAAAATTTGCATATTTTGCCAGAGTGTTGTAAACAAGCGGATTTTGCATTCTTTTAAATTTCGGCGACAATTCAAGCAATACATTTTTTAATTCAGGATATTTATCCAAAACATCTTTTACGATTGATTTTGCAAGAACCGGTTCAATATGCGAAACAGATGAAATATCAATATGTGAGATTGCATTAACCGGACACACATTCAATGCTTCTTCACAAAGTTCTTCTTCCGATTTATTCTCAGGTTGCTTTTTTAAAAACGCAATATTTCCGTCATTAATATCAAAGTTAGAATTTGCGACTTCAACACATGCTCTGCAAGCAATACATTCTTCCGAGACTTTATATTTTTTCATAATTATATATATTATTTTTTTGCAAAAATAAATACTATTGCCAGATGACACAATACCTAATAATGAGTATTTTTATTTAAACAAAGGCAATTTTTTGTTTTTATATGCTTCATATGCCTGTTTTACAGTCATTTCACCTGCTCCGGTATAAATTTCAATACCGGCTTTTTCCAGAACGACTCCGGCATTTCCTCCCGGTCCGTTACCGGTTATTAAAACCTTTGCTTGTAAATCGAATAATTTTTGAGCTGTTTTGGGACCTGCTCCGTGTGCTTCTTGGGTCGAATCACTGTTATCTTCCGTGATAATTTTATTTGTTTCATCATCATAAACAAAAAAATATTCTGTCCTTCCGAATCTGGGGTCCATCATTGAATCCCATTCTTTTCCTTTTGTTGTAAATGCAATATTCATCTCTTTCTTTTTTAATTAATTATTTTTAATTTAAAATCTCAATTATGTTTTTCCAAGTCTTTTCTAGTATTTTCTTTATTCCGTTTTCTTTATATTCAACAATTGTGAGACCTTCCGTCATTGCCTCGGTAAAAGCTTTGTCATAAGGCAAATTTGCCAATTTATCAATAGTTTCCGTTTCAAGAAATTTTTCAATTTCAGCTGAAACATTTTTATTTAAATCATATTTATTAATAATACAACCGGCTTTTAAGTTAAACTTTTTAACTAATTCATACACGCGTTTTAAATCGTGTAAACCCGATACTGTCGGCTCGGTAACCAAAACCACATAAGATGCTCCCGAAAGTGAAGATACAACGGGACAACCCACTCCCGGTGAACCGTCAACAATAATATATTTTTTATTTAATTGTTCGGCAAGTTCTTTTGCTTTATTTTTAACTTGTGCAACCAATTTCCCGGAATTGTCCGCTCCGATTGCTAATTTGGCATGAACCATTTTGCTGTCTGTTCGAATATTTGAAATATACCAATGTCCGACATTCAAATCGATATTTATTATTGTATCGGTCGGACACACTCTTGAACAATATCCGCAACCTTCACAATTTAACGGATTTACGATATATTTACCGTTTATTACATCAATCGCATCAAATCGGCATACATCTTTACATTTTCCGCATTGAATACAATCTTCCTGTTCGATTACTGCAAGTTCGCCGCTGAAAAATTCTTCACTTAATTCAAAATCGGGTTTCATCAACAAGTGCATATCCGCAGCATCAACATCACAATCCGCGACAATAACATCTTTTCCGCCGAGCACTGCAAATGATGCCGTTACGGATGTTTTACCGGTTCCGCCTTTCCCTGATATTACAACAATTTCCTTCACTGCACACCTCCTTTCACTTCATTAAAAATAAATGTTTTAATTTTTTTCAGTTCTTCGGCAACTTCCGGAATTTCATCATAAAGAAGTTGTCCGTCAGAATATAATTCGGCAATTTTCCTGCTGTTCGGAATTTTAGCAATTATCGGAATATTTTCGGAATTACAATATTCGATTACATCATTATTCCCTATTCCGTATCGGTTAATTACAACACCGAATTTATTTCCTAATTCACGAACTGTTTCAACAGCTAATTTTAAATCATTTAATCCGAAAGGTGTGGGTTCTGTAATCAAAATAACAAAATCGGCATCTTTAACAGCTTCAATAACCGGACAAGAAGTCCCCGGCGGCGAATCAAAAATTTTAATGCTGTCGGAAAAATTTTCATCCGTATATTTTTGTGTTTGCTTTATCAAAGGAACCGCTTGCTCCTCACCTATTACCAAACGACTTTCAATAAAGTTCAGATTATTAATTTTATACTGCTTTAAATCACCTATTTTTTTAGGTATCATCGGTAAGGCATCAGTCGGACACAATTCTGAACATGCATAACAGGAATGACACAGTTCAGGAAATACCAAAATCATTGTTCCCAATTGAATAACAGCATGAAAATTACATACTTTCTGGCATTCGCCGCAAAGCGTGCATGCATCTTTATTCCATTCGGGAATCATTTTAAATTTTTCTTCAGAAGTAATAAGTTCTCCTTTCAAAAATAATCCTGAATTCGGTTCTTCCACATCCAAATCAACTAAAACAACATTATCTGATTCAGCTAAAAATGCAGCTAAATTTGTTGATAATGTTGTTTTTCCCGTGCCTCCCTTTCCGCTTGCTATCGCTATCTTCATTTATTTATTTTTATTTAAAAGTTCTTCACGAATCATTGTATGACCGCAAGCAGGACATTTAATTGTTGTACATTTCACGCCTTGTTGATGCGGAATTTTTTCACCGCATTTTGCACAAACACAAAAACCGCCTGTACCGAATGCACCGCCTTTATTTCTGCCTTGTCCTTGTCCGCGACCGAGACCTTTTCCGCCTCCGCGACCTAATCCTTTACCTGATTGAAATATTCCCATTTTGGTTCGATTTTAAGTTAATAATATTTTTACTAAAAAGCAGGTCAAAAAAATGACCTGCCGAATACTTAGCTTTCATCTTTTAAGTCGGAAAGCTGTTTTTCCAGTGACATCAGTTGATCTTTCAGGGTATTAATTTCATTCTCAAGAATTGTTTTTTCGGAAACATCCGATAATTCTTGATTATAAAAATTTCTGCCGTATCCGAAACCTCTTCCGAAACCGCGTCCTCTGCCGTATCCTGCACCAAATCCTCTGCCTCTGAAAACACCGGCTTCTTCGGATACATTTGCACAATACCCCATTCTTCTTCCTGTCATTGCCCCTCTTCCGAGAGGTCCTGTTCTGTCAAATCCTGGCATAATTACCTCCTTTTTAATAGTTTAAAATAATAGTTCATTTAAAAATAATACAAATAAACAAATGCATTATTAATTTCATACTACAAAGATAATGCACTTATGTTCATAATGCAAAATTTCTTTCATTTTTTTTTGTGTTTTACGGCAGAACCGGTTTTGGGCAATAAAACAGGGAATAAAAAAGCCCGCTTAGCGGGCTTTAAATTTATCTTTTATAATTCGGATTATATCCGGAGTCTTTATATTCAGGCGGCAGTTCTTTAAATTGAATTATTTTCAAATTTGGTTTCCCTTGAATGATTACTTGGAATTCAACTCTTCTGTTAAATTTCTTTGAAGGTTCAAAATATTTACCGTTTTTCTTATTAAGTGCAACCGGATTGTCCTCACCGAATGCAAGAATTTTAATTTGATTTTCTTTAACACCGTATTTTTTCATATACTTTTTTACCATTAAAGCTCTTCTTTCTGCCAATTTGTCATTATAAGCTTTCGGACCGACAGCATCCGTGTATCCTACGACAGCCACTTTAGCTTCCGAATTTTCTGACAGGTAATTACATAATAAATCTAATTTCTCATTTTTCTTAACCTGCATATCAGGCTTATCAAAATCAAAGAACAAATTATAAATTTCAACAATATAATATTTCGCAGCAAGTTCCTCTTTAGATTTTTCTTTATCTTCTATTACTTTTTTAACACTTTCAACATCATAAATCGTATATTCCATAATATTGTCAGCAATATCTCTCGATGATAAATCAGTGTATATTCTGTCTGCAGAAATATTTTTATTCCTCAGGTATTCAACAACCTTTTGTTTTCTTTCATTTGATAAGGGGCTGCTTTCTTCAGAATAATTTTCTGTTGAAAAGTTTACGACAAGACTGTCATATTTATTAAGATTTTCGGCAATAACATCAAGCTCTTTTTTTGTGTAATTATTTAAATCAGAGTTTCCCTTATCAAAAAAAGTATTTTTAGATTTCTTGGTTTTACCGATTTCAATTTTTACAAGAACCGGTGATTTTTTAAGTAATTCTTTATCAATCATGTCTTTAACAGGAATATCTTCGGTATCAAAAACATAACCGGATGCTTCATAAACAAATTTATAGTCTTTATCCGGAATTACGACTGATTTATATTTTGCTTTTTCAAGTTTTAAAGTATACGCATCAGGTTCTGTTTCAGAGTTTACATCATAAATATTCACTTCAGCACCTAAGGGATGTATACCTGCATCAAGTACTTTTCCTTTTACATCACTTTCAACGATTAAAGTATTATCGGGAAACATCGTTTTAAAGATTTCGGCATTATCTGTTTTTCTTCTTGTAAAATATGCAATATCTTCATTCGATACAGGAAAGAAAAAGACATCATCTTCAACCGTATTAATAGGGAAGCCAATATTTTCGGGTTCACTAAAAGTACCGTCACTCTGAAGCATACATTTAAAAATATCATATCCTCCCATCCCTTTATATCCTTTTGAACTGAAATAGAAAGTGCGTCCGTCGGATAACATATACGGTGCTTCCTCATCATATTTCGTGTTAATATCCAAATTCTCGGGAACACTCCATGTGCTGTCGTCAGGTTGAAGTTCTGAAACCCAAATATCACGGCCGCCTTTACCGCCTTTAACATTACTGGAAAAATATAATTTTTTTCCGTCAGGAGATAAAGCTGCATGGCGTTCAACAGCACGTTTTTTATTAATATTTCTTCCTAATTTAACAGGATCTGCCCATTTTCCGTTTGATTTTAATTTTGCAGAATATAAATTCCCCGGTTTATTATCTTTGGTTCTGTATATAAAAAGTTCACTACCGTCTAAGGATAATCCGCCGGTTGCATCATGCCCTATTGTATTTACGGGAGACCCAACATTTACCGGATCATTTTTTCCGTCCCAAAACCAAATATCTTCATAATACTTCCCTTCTTCACTCAATTTATCACCGCTGATTCCGCCCGGACGTTTAGACGTAAAATACAATTTTTTTCCGTCTGAAGTCGGTATCGGTGTATGATCATCATAACCTGAATTTAGAATATCCAAACGAGTAACAATAATGGGTTTAAAATCAAAAAAGATTGTTCTTGCATTATTAGCACCTGCTACAGCTTCTTTAAATTGTTCTTTCTCAGCATCGTTCAATTCAAAAGCATTTAATTTATTCAATGTTTCAATTTCTTCATCGAATTGATAAAGATTATGAAAAGCCTTCGCTTTATAGAAAAATGCGGCTCGCGTAACATTTTTTTCTTCTTTTGTTTTGCTATAGTCATTAATAATCTGATTAAAATGCTCTAAAGCTTCATCTTCATGCTCAGTATAAATTTCGCAAATGCCTTTATTAAAGACATAATTTAAATTATTTTTTTGCTTCTTAAGAAGAGCTTTCAGAATATTATCTGCAGATGTATATTTATTGTTAGAAATATATTCCAGAGCTTCATTATATTTCTTTACTTCTTTTCTGTTTGATTGAGAATAAACAGTAGATCCCGATAAGAATAAAACCAATAAAAATAAGACTGTCTTTTTCATGTGTTTAGAATGGATTTTTGACAATAACGACAAATATAAAATATAAATTAAAAGTTTACAACTTTTTATTGCCAATCTTATTAAATGTTTTATAAATTGTATAAATATCATCGGTTAAATGATAATCACGAGCATAACGAAAGTTAATTTTTATTATTTCATCCGAATCAAAAACAGGATAATTAACCGGATTTAAAATTCCCGGTTTCAATTTAGGAAGTAAATTATTTTCTTCTGATTCAATATAGCCGACCCAGGTATTTTTACCCTTTAAAACATTTACAATATTTTTAAAATAATTTCGTTTTTCGTCAGTCACTAAAATTAATATCGGAAAGAACAAAATAAGCCCGCATGAAAAGATTATATCAAATAGCCTTTTTTGGAGTTTTACGGCTTTTTCATTTAAAACAAAATGCTCCGTAATATCCGTTTCGGAAGAAACCATAACTTTATGACTTCCTATAATAAATCCTCGGTTCGGATATGCAATTTGAATTTCCGTATTATAATTTTTCTTATCGACAATCAACGAAATCACTTCTTTAAAAGTTAAATTATTTACAGCTAATACCAAATGCGAAATTTGTTCATCCTTAATTTTTCCGGCAATTAATTCTTTTTTTTCAACTCGGGAAGAATAATAGTGATTTTCAAAATACGGCAACAGATTTTTTTCAATTTTCCGTTCTTCAGGTTCACTTGAAAAAAATAAAATTTTCATTTCTTTTTTACTCCGAAAAGAAAATCTTTTAAATTTAAACACGGTAAAAATCGCTCTGATTAACCAAGAGAAAACCATTGCCCATGCAGTTCCTGCAAGTAATAATAATCGTGAGTATCTGTATGTTTCGTTAAGTAAAGAATAAATGATTAAAATAATCAAAGCTCCGGACAGAATACCTTTAAAAAGTCGTTTAGAATCAATCGGATTTCGATAACCCTTTGCCAACATTATTGATAAAATCCATACGGCAATATATGAAGGAACCGCATAATACATATATTCCGGCGGATAATGATTGATGTGATGAAATTTATAATTTTCCCATAACGGTTTTAAAAAATAAAATCCCGAATAAAAAATAACTACATCCGTAAACGGTAAAAAAGCTACTTTAAATATTCTTTTAATAATCGATAATCCGGCTCTGAAAATAATGGCTGATTTTATTAAGAAAGAAAATAAAAATGCATTTTTTCCCGAGAAATGTTTTTTAGCAAAAATTATCATTGCATTATAAAACATAAACACATAATTTAAACTGCCTTTTTTCGTACTTTCACCTTTATAATGAATGATATTAACTTCAGGATAATAATAGTTTGCAAATCCGCTTTCAGCTATTCGGTATGATAAGTCAATATCTTCTCCGTACATAAAAAATGTTTCATCTAACAAACCGGCTTTATCCAAAGCTGTTTTTCTTAAAAGCATGAAAGCTCCGGGCAAGACTTCAATTTTATTTATCTCATTATCATCAAGATAAGTTAAATGATATTTTCCGAAACGTTTTGATTTAGGAAATAACTTTGATAAGCCGAAAATTTTATAAAACGAAACAGACGGTGACGGAAATGCTCTTTTGGATTCGGGTAAAAAAACACCTTCTCCGTTATTCATTTTAACACCTATTCCGCCGGCATCCTGATTTTTATCAGCAAAATCAAGCGTTTTAATAAATGTATCTTCGGGGATAATTGTATCAGGATTCAGCAATAACACATATTCAGCTTTTGATTGTCTGATTGCCTGATTATTAGCAGAAGAAAACCCGTCATTCTTTTTATTTTCGATGAGAATAACTTCCGGAAAATTTTCTTTGATATATGCGCAAGAATTATCTTTTGAATTATTATCAACAACAAAAACTTCAATTAAATTCTGTCCGTATTTTTTTTCATATGTTTTGCGTGCTTTGTCAACACTTAAAAGACATTGTGTTAAAAAGTATTTAACATTATAATTAACAATTACAACAGAAAGTTTCATTAATTTCGTTTCTTTTAATTAATCCACAAATTTAAAAAACACTTTTACGCTTTACAAATAAAAACAATTTATATTAAACCAAGATATTTATACCTTGATAACATAGTTTCATTTCCGACAATACCGCCGCTGTGAATATACATAATGTCACCTTTTATTTTTTTATTATGTTCACTTAATGCAATCAATGTTTTAGGGTCATACAGAAGTTCAAATTCGATGTTATTTTCTTCGGAAATTTCCTTCCGGATATCATAATATTCTTTATACGGTTTCCCGAAAATATATTTCCTTTCTGTTTCTAAAATTACCGGATAATTTGAAGAATCATCATCCAAAAGTGCAAACTGTTTTAACAGATATTCGGAATTACCGATATTGGGTGTTGTATAAACGTTAAAATTTAAATGTTTTTGTAAATATAAAGCTGTGGTTCCCGTTCCTGACTGAATAAAAATTGACAACTCTTTTATACCTTTTTTTACAGACCATTTTTTTATTTCATCAGCCATTTTTTTTACACCTTGTTCTGCTTCCGTTTCAGCACCGCCTTGCCTTATTAATAAGGTTTCCTTACCTAATTCTTTATATTTTTTTTCGGGAGAAGACATTTTTTGAAAAAATTCTTCGTAATTCGAAAGTTCAAAATAATTCATCCCTAATTCTAAGGCATATTTAAAATTTCCAGCCGGATTTCTTTTTAAAAAAAGCGGTAAGGGTTTCAGATAATAATCAAATTGCAAATTTTTAATTTTTGCTAACGCAGACAAAGAAAACATTGCATTCGATTGATTTCCTCCGTATGAAGCAATTTTTTTATAGGATGACAAATCTGAATTTAAATAATAATCAAACTTTCGTGCTTTATTTCCGTTAAAAAACGGATTAATTAAATCATCTCTTTTTAAAAAATAGTTCCTGCCTCTGAATGTCATTTCATGAACCGGAGATTCCTTTAATTTTGAATCAATATCATTTATAAGCATCTTATTGAAAAAATTGAATTCTGTCCGTAATTGATCGTCCTAGGGTTAATTCATCAACATATTGCAATTCACTTCCTACTGAAACACCTTTGGCTAAAGTGGTTATTTTAACCCCTAATCCGGAAACTTTTTTAAAGGTATAAAAATTAGTCGTTTCGCCTTCGGGTGTTGCATTTAAAGCAAAAATAAGTTCTTTTGTTTCCGACGACTTTAATCTGTCAATCAATGAATTAATTTCTAAATTATCGGGGCCGATACCGTCCATCGGAGAAATTAATCCGCCTAACACATGATACAAACCTCGGTATTGTCCGGTTCGTTCAATAGCAATTACATCATTAATATTTTCTACTAAACAAACAATTTTATTATCTCTTGAACTGTCAGCACAAATTTCACATATTTCGTTATCAGAAACATTTTTACAAACCTTGCACTTCTTAATATTTTTTCGAAGTTCTATAATTGTTTCACCGAATAAAGAAACATCTTCTTCCGATTTTTTAAGCAAATGTAAAACCAAACGTAAAGCTGTTTTATTTCCGATACCCGGCAATTTTGAAAATTCTGCTACCGCATTATTTAATAATTTTGAAGAATATTGATTTTCTTGTAACATAAATTTAATTGAACGTTATAAATTAAACGAATCATCGGTAAACCATTTATTTATTTCTTTTTCAGGTTTATAATTTTTAATATATTCTAATGCTGCTTCCGGATTTTCGGTAACAAAATAATATTTACGATAATCTTCTTTTGCAAATCGTTCTTTATAAATTGTTTCATAAAATGCAATCAAATTATTATAAAAACCTTTAACATTTAAAATTACAACAGGCTTATTATGATATCCCAAGTGCTTTAAAGTTAATACTTCCGACAATTCCTCAAGCGTTCCGAAACCGCCGGGCATGGCAATAAAAGCATCCGCTAAATCTTCTAATTTTGCTTTACGTGTGTGCATATCCGGTGTTATGATTAATTCATCTACAATCTCACAAGCCAAATTATTGTCCTTAATTTTTTGCGGTATTACTCCGATTAATTTTCCGTTTTGTTCTTTAACCGTATGTGCCAATTTCCGCATTAAACCGACATTTGCTCCGCCGAATAACAGCACATGTTTATTTTTGGCAATTTGTTTCCCGACAGCAATTGCAATATTAAAATAGCCCTCCTCCAATGCATCACTTGAAGAACAAAAAACACAAATATTTTTTCCCATTATAGTTGTAAATCGTATCTTGCAAAAAATTTCAACAAAAGTAAACATTAAAAATGATAAATAATAATTCCGGTTTCCCGATAAAATTATTTGTTTTCGGAACATTGAGAAAAAACGGACGATTAGATTATTATACCGACGGCAGTAAATATGCCGGCAAATATTATACGGAAGGTCAATTAATGCTGTCGGAAATAGGAAGTGCTTATATTGATTTCGATGTAAAAAATACGGCAACCATAGGGGAACTTTATTATATGAATTTCTCAGGCTTGTTAAGAATTGACCATCTTGAAAGCACTTCAGGAGAATTTCCGAAAGGGTACGATTTGGACATTGCTCCTATTTGGAAATTTAAAGACGGAATTAATGACTTTTCAAATAAAAATAAATCATTTGCATTTGTCTATAAAAGGCGTAACTCACCTTTAAAAATTCAATCGGGAGATTGGTTACAAAGATTAAATCCTCTTGAAGAAATTAAACGGTTTTTAAACTCACAACTTTCTGACAAAGTCAATCCCGAAGATTTAATCAATTATTTACACAAGTATTTAAATAAATAAAATATATCTTTGTATCTTATAAAAATATGACTTTAAGAAAGCGCATATTAAGTATTTTATTTTGGTCAGTTGTTTCAGCTGCCTTTATAGGTCCCGGAACAGTTACTACGGCAACCAAAGCAGGTGTATATTACAATTTTCAACTCCTGTGGGCTTTGGTCTTTTCTACATTTGCAACTTTACTTTTGCAAGAAGCCAGTGCAAGATTAACTATTCGAAGCCAAATGAATTTGGGCGAAGCAATTTCAAAGAAATTTGAAAACAAATCCGGCAGAACACTTATATTATTTATTATCATTATTGCCATCGTCTTAGGATGTGCTGCTTATGAAGCCGGGAATATTTTAGGTTCTGTTGCAGGTCTGGTATTAATTTTTGATATACCTTATTATTATTTTGTTGCCGGAATCGGCTTGCTTGCAACTTTAGTTTTTGCATTAAATTCTGTTCATACCATTGCAAAAGTAATGGGATTTGTTGTTTTTCTAATGGGCATCTCATTTTTCTTCACTTCGGTTTCTTTACATCCTGATTGGGGAGAAGTTTTAAAAGGCAGCGTTGTCCCGATTATTCCGGAAGGAACAGGTTCAACACTTTTAGTTCTTGGTTTGGTAGGAACAACCGTTATTCCCTATGATTTATTTTTAGGTTCGGGTGCATTAGATAAAAAACAGACTATCAATGAAATGCGCTTCGGTTTAGCTTTTGCCGTTATTCTCGGCGGAATAATTTCAATGTCGATAATGGGAGTCGGAAATGCTGTTACGGCAGATATGTCAGAACCCGAAAAAGCAAATTTTATTTCAAACCTTAATTTTAATAATGACGGCTATTCATTATTAAAAAATTTCTTACAACATAAAATCGGTACTTATGCCGTGTATATTTTCGGTTTCGGAATGTTTGCAGCCGGATTTTCTTCGGCTGTTACTTCACCGCTTGCTTCAGCCATCACGGCAAGAAGTTTATTTTCTAATAAGCAAAATGAAAAAAAATGGCATCCTAAAAAACTATATTTTAAACTGGTTATTGCCGGCGTTGTTATTACAGGTTTAACATTTGGATTTCTGAATATAAAACCAATTCCCGCCATTATCATTGCCCAAGCATTCAACGGTCTTATACTTCCGTTAATAGCTGTATTCTTAATTTCTGTTGTAAATGATCCGGATATTATCGGAGAAAAAAATCTCAACGGATTCCTTTCTAATATATTAATGAGTATTGTTTTATGGGTTACAATGATTCTTGGATTTACAAATATCTCAAAATCAGTTGCTAAAACAATCGGATATAATTTAGAAGCAAATGATACAAACTTAATCATTCCGGTTATTATTGTTTCGTTTATTTTATCCTTTATTTTACTGTTTGTAGTTTATAAAAGACGCATTAAACTTGTAACGCAGCGACTTTAAATTTGACGCAATTTCTTGTATAATAATTTCCGGACAAATCAAAATCCCAAATCCATTCTTTTACTATTTTTTCTTTCGGTAATACAACAGACAATCGGTCTTGTTCAATCATAAGTTTTCCTTCAAAATTATATTCCAGTTCATAATAATCTGTCGTTAAAACTGATTTTCCTTTAGGAAGAATATCTAAATGCTTCTTTTCGATCATTTTTCGTATTAAAGACAGGTCAATTTCAGAAGCTAATTTATGCCTTTTAATATACTCAACAGGGAAATAGGCTAATTGACTTAAAATATTAACGGAAACAACAAAATCCGGTTTAATCTTTTCTATAAATGAATTTTCTGTTTGTTCTTTTAAAAAATCATATAAATTCTTGTTTATATTTTTATCTCTTTTATAATTGAATAAAGATTCTAAAAATCCGGAAACATCAATCGTTAACAGCTCAATATTAGTAAAACGTTTTATTTTATGTTCAATTTGTCTCGGATGAATGATATCTGCCAAAATTACTTTTGAAAATTTTTTTGACAACTCTTCAAAAGGGACATCTAAACACCAACCGCTGCCTATTATTAAACAAATACCTCCGTCTTTTCCTTTTGCACTTTTAAGAATAAAGCTTTTTGTATTATTCAAATGTTCAAACCAGTTTTTCTCTTCGTTTATAAACCTTGTCATGATTCCTGCATGATCAGCATTAAATCTAAATTTCCTTCGCAGTCTACTGATTTTCATCCTTCTTCCCTTTTATTTATCTCATCATTTAATTTATTTATTTCTCTTCTCAAAATTTCGGTATCCGAAGTCTCAACATCCTCTTCAAACTCAGAACTTATTCTATGTAAATATTCCGTAACTTCTTTTTGAACAGAAAAATCTTCCTCAATTTCATTGATTTCATCTCGAATAATTTTCAAATGCTCTGATTCTTCGTATATAACATGCAAATCTTCATTATTTTCAAGAACAGTATTTAATTTTCTTTTATATATTTTTATAGCTTTTATATATTCTTCTTTATTTTTCAGCATTAATGTTTTATGAATTGTATTCTCAACTTTTTTCAGTAGTGTTTCATACTTTAATAATAAGGAATTTAAAAAATGTATTTTTGATTCACATAATTTGATTTGTTGGAAGTATTCATTTAATAAATTATCAGTTTTTGTCAGTACGGAAGGATCTATATTTTTATTTTCAGAATGTGATTTTATCTCTGATAAAAAAATTAATTCATCGTACCAATATTCGGAGGGTACAAAATAAATATCAGG
>JAOZQB010000177.1 GCA_029932445.1 Bacteroidales bacterium
CAACACATTATAATAATCCGCAATATCGAAATAATTTTCCGAAAATCTGTGTGTAAAGCTGATTCCGGCTTTAGTCAGGCGATTTTTTACATACCCTCTTGCCGGTCCGGTAAGTAAAATATGAATATCGTGTCTTTTTTCAATTTTTTCGACCGTATCACAAAAAATATCAGGTCCTTTTATCATTTTCGGTTTATTACCTTCTCCCCAAGCTACGCCGTCTTTTTGAAACGAACCGATAATAATTTTGTTCTCGGGAAGATTTAATTTTTTGCGTATCTGTTTCTTTTTTTCTTCCGACAGAACTTTAAAAAGATTTAAATCAACACCAATCGGAGCAATAACTATTTTGTTTTCGTTAAGACCTTCGGCAATAAGCCTTGCTTTTGTAATTTCACAAGAAGTGTGAACAAAATCTGTTTTGAGATTTAATTCTTTTATAAATTTTATTCTCGGGTCGTTGTCGGTGATGTGAAACCAAGTAAAAACAATTTTGTTTGACTTCGATACATCTACAAATCCGGAATATTTTATGAATGTATTTAATGAACCGAAGTGTAATATTTTATTCCTTAATCCGAAACGGCTTGTTGTTATTTTTGATTTTAGTCCGAAATTTTTATTAAGCTGTTCCGTTATATATTTTCCGTCCCATTTTATTGACCAATTTGACGGTTCGACAATATAAAACAGTTTGGTTTTATGCGAAAAAAAGTTAATAAATGTATCTGCTATCTGTTGTTTTCGAAACATAATATTTTTTCAAAGTTTTTCGGCAATTACATAAGCTCTTTGCTCGCTAATCGTAATTACTTCTTTTGAATAATTAAATTTTTCGCAAATTTCGTCAATTGCTTTTACTACTCCCGGAAATAATTTCGGCGTATAATCATCGAAAAAAATGATGTCGCCTTTTTGCTGTTTGTCTTTTATATTTTGAAATTCGGACATAAGATAATAATAGTCGTGAACACTGTCGAGAAAAGCAAAATGTATGCGGTCGGTTTGCAGTTTCGGGAGTTCCGTTTTTGTATTTCCCTGATGGAACCAGATGTATTTTTCGCTTAATTCCGAATAAGGTTTTAAGAGTTCTTTTCGTGTTTTTTTACCTTCATTATCGTCAATGCAGTTCCAGTACATTTTGTGATTGTGCGGAAGAACGTCGAAAGTTATTATTTTTCCGCATATTTTGCTGTCTTCCAAAGCTTTTGCCATGCACAAGGCTGAAAAACCTCTTGCTGTTCCGGTTTCTGTAATATTAATATTTTTCGGTTTATTTTTTTCGATATACGACCTTAAACTTGCATAAAGCAATCGTCCGTGAACATAAACGATATCCGATTTTTTTACTACAACCTGCGTATGTAAAGCAAGCTGATGATACCAATTTTTGTCGATTTTAAAACCGCTTTTTTCCTCAAAATCATCAATGAGTTTGTGTTTTTTTTCTTTTGCCCGTTCCCAAATTTTCAAATATTCTTCTTTTGAGGCAAGTATTTTTTTTGTAAGCGGATTTTTATACCACCTGAAATTTGTATATCGATCAACGATTTTTACGAGCAGATTGTCAAATTTTTGAAGTATTCGAGGGTACATTATTTTCTTTTTTGTAAAACCAACAAAATTGAATGCGATGAAAATATTCCGAACATTATTGAAATGATTTTTGATAATGCCAAACCTAAAAATGTTCTGCTGTCGTATATTCTTTGTAATGTCGGTTTAAAAATTCTTATTTCGTCTTTCAGACCTTTTATTCCGCTTAAATGTTGCTTTTCGATTAATTCAAATCCTGTTTTTTCCAAATCGGCAATAACCTTCTTCGCATCAAGGGCAAATTGATAAAAGTTTTCTGTTTCCTGTTCGGAATTTTTCCAAATCGGATATTTTCCCTTTCGTGATTTTATTTTTCTTAACCGACTCATATACGGAAAAGTAATAAATAAATAGCCGTCGGGTTTTATTACGCGTTGCATTTCATTCAGGATTTCATCATAACCGTTGAAAAAATGTTCGATTACGCCGAACGACCAACAGCCGTCGAAATAATTATCGGGGAAATCGAGCTTGCGAACATCTCCGAGCCGAATATCCAATTCCGGTTTTGCTTTTTTTACCGTTTCAACGGTTTTTTCGGCATAATCAATACCGATTGCTTCGTAGCCGGATTGTTGCAATTTAAAAACCTGTTGTCCGGTTCCGCAACCGCCTTCGAGAATTAAACTTTTTTCAGGCAAATATTTTTTTGTCGTATTTACTACATAATCGAATTTTGAGATCTTTTTCGGATACATTTTTTCGATTGTATTTTTATCCCAATGCTTATCCCAAAAATCCGGATTTGAAGCTTCTCCGATGTAAATCAAACGATTATTTATTTTGTCGTAAAATAAGGTCATTGAATGTGCTGTTGTAATAAAAAATCTTTTATTGTTACTAATTTTATATTTTTCGGTATCGGTTTGCTTATTCGATTGTACATTAATACAATAATTAATTCTTTTTCAATATTATTGATATGTTTGTTTAAAAGTTGTAAACTTGAAACTTCGCGTTTAATGTTTTCGTCATTCAATTCATAACAAACTTGAATTGCCGTAATCTTTTTTTCTGTTTTTACTATAAAATCAATTTCTTTTCCGTGATCGTCGCGTCCGATAAAAATTTGCTTTTTACCGTAATTTTGTAGTAAATATACATAGCATGTATTTTCAAGTTTTTTTTTCAATATCGGCATTTGCACAAAATAAATTGTCAATGAAATAGAACTTCTTATTCTTATCGAAAATTGCTTTTGTTTTCCACGAAAATTTTTTCAATTTTTCAATAATATATGCAGTATTCAAATATGAAATATATTGTTCGACAGTTTTTTCATTGGTCTTTGAAACATTTGCAATTTTTTTATAACTGATAAGTTTACCCGCATTTTTTTCGAGAAAATACAAAATATCGGTCAAAAGATTTACTGATTGCAGTCGAAAACGAGTAATAATATCATTAATAATAATTTTGTCGAGTAAAGATTTTCGATAAGTAACTTTACTTTTATCGGAAAGATTAAATGTTTCGGGTAAACCGCCGAAACTGATATATTTTTGCAGGAATTTATCAATTTCTGTTTTGTTTTCGGCTCTTTCAAAAGCATTTTCGTATTTTATTTTCGTAAAATTCAGAAGTTCTTTGAAAGAAAACGGATAAAGTGTATATTCAAGCAATCTCCCGCCAAGTGTTGTTGCAAATTCTTGTGATAATAATTTTGCATTTGAGCCGCTTATGTAAATTCTGTGATTAGTGCTGTCGTATATTGTTCTGATAAATTTTTCCCAAGCCGGAATGTTTTGAATTTCATCAAAAAATAAATACACCGGACTGTTTTTATCGGCATGACTTAAAAACATCTCATAAATCTGTCTTAATTCCTTAATTTCAAGATAATTATTTAATCTGTCGTCTTCAAAATTAAGAAATAAAATATTCTGAACGGGAATGTTTTTTTTAAGCAGTTTTTTGTAAAGATTTTTCAATAAAAAAGATTTTCCGCTTCTGCGAATACCGGTTATCACACTTATCGGCTTATCAGAAAACAGAATTTTTGTCAGCTCTTTTTCGATATTCCTTTCAATACCTTTTTGTTTTTGCTTTGAGCTGTCAATAATAATTTCAGTAAGTTTATTGTAATCAAGCATATTTTGCAATAATGCGAATTATAATTAATAATATAAGGCAAATATAAAAATTTTATTCCGAATAATTGCGCAATAATGCGGAATTCATTCCGCTAAATTGCGTTTTTTTTCATTTTAAAAGAATTTTACCTATTGCTTGCTCAAAAGCCGCCGGATTATGATTTTTCTTTGCCGAAATTAAAGCATTTTCTTTCATTTTCAATAATTTTTCTTTATCGGAAATACAAAGCTTAATCTTTTCGGATAAATCGCCTTCGTTTTTTGCTTTAAAAACATAACCGTTTTTTTCTTCTTCAATATAACATTTCGTCCCGTTTTGGTCGGAACAAATTACCGGCAATCCGTTTGCCATCGCTTCAACGGGCGAATATGCCGCAGGTTCGTTATATGCCGGCAAAACAAATAAATCGTGTTTTGAGTACTCTTTTTTTATTCTGTCGTAAGGCATATTTGTTTCAATACAAACATCATCGGACAAATTATTCTTTTTGATGAAATTATATAAAGTTTTGATATATTTTGTATTTACGGCTTCACCGATAAGGCAAAGTTTTAGGGGATAATTTTCTTTTTTAAGCGTATAAAAAACTTTTAACAAAAGAATTTGCTCTTTTCTTTTCTGAAATTTACCGACGGATAAAATTTTAATTTCTTGTTCGGGCTTTTTGATTACAGATATTTCGGAAGGATAAACAAAAGGCAAATAAAACACATTTTCGATACCGAAGTTTTTAAAAACTTCGTAATTTAATTTTATCGGAGTAATGTATGCGTGAACTTTCAGAAATTTGAATAATTTTATGTTCAATCGGAATAAAAATTCTGAACCTTTTATATGTGCATAAGGAGTTTGAGTAAGCATCAAAACTTTTATTTTGTATTTTTTTGCCGTTCGTAATGTTTTTATTGCCAAAGCGTTTTGATATGCTTTTAAAAGAATTACATCAGGATTATAAATTGAAATTATTTTTTTAAATTCTTTATTCGGCGATTGTATTCTTAATTCAAAGGCAGATTTTAATTCTCCTTTTTTGAAAAAAGCATGCAGTTTGATTAAAAACCGTGAAAACTTCGAAAGTTTAACTTGCATCGGTTTCAAACCTTCATAAAATTCCGATTTTCCTTTGTAAAGCACTACAATTCTTACCGAATGTCCGGCATCTTGCAATGCTTTTGCCCGATAATATAAGTTTGTGTGAAAACGAGGTGCAACAATCAGGAATTTCATAAATTTTTAATTAGTTCTTTTATTTCGCTGCCTTTATTAACATCCTTTAAATGAACAAATTGTCCGTTTTCTTTTTTGTAAAATCCGGCATTGTTTATTCCGTCGGAATTTGTTCGTCCTACAAGTAAAACGGCATTTTCTTTCATTGATTTTTTTATGTTTTTAAGAGCTGTTTTAATTTTTTGCTCGTCAAAATAGCCGAGATTTAGGATATTCATTACCCGAACAAAAGTAAATTTATCGTTGATTTCCGTATTAAAAATATCGTAATTTATAAACTCAATTTCGTTTTTGTTGATTTTTTGCGATAATTCAGGGTGCAACAATAATAGTTTATAATCAAATTTTTCCGGGACTTTAATCTTTTTCAGAATTTTGTGTAAAAGAACCGTAAGCGGGAAAAAAATATTTTTGTCAACAGCAAAAAAACATGCAAAATAGGCAAAAATCAATTTGTTTTCGGAGCTGTATGCTTTTGTTATAAATCCTTTTTTTACGCGGATTTCGGCATATTTATCGGAGGCATAAAAATCGGAATTAATGTTTTTGCTTTTCAAAAAATCAAAAAATTCGGAAGAACTTATTCCGCTCGAAACGGCAACATCGTGAATAACAGGATTTTTTTGTTTTTTTATGTATTCAAATGAAATTTCGTTCAAATCCGGGAAACGATTTTTTACGGTTCGCTTTGATGTTCTGTTGCTTACGTATATGTCGGTATAAAATTTTTCCAAAACAGGTTCGGAATTTATTTGCGGGAAATTTTCTGAAATTTTAAGCACAAAAAAATACTTCAAAACAGGAATTTTTGAAATTCTTTCGAGGAATCGGATATTTTTTGATGCAAATTTTATCATAAAATGCTTTTAATCGCTTCTTTCAGTTGTTTTTCGATTATTTTTATATCGTGATTTTCTTTTAAATAATTAAATAAATTTTCGCCCTTTATTTTTAAATCATGCTCATTTTGCAGTAATTCTTCGATATCCAAAAGTAATTTTTCAAAATTCCCTTCCGCAAAAATCCCGCAATTGTATTCGGTTATGAAATTATCCGGATTTACGTTCAGCGAAACTATCGGAGTTTTGC
>JAOZQB010000178.1 GCA_029932445.1 Bacteroidales bacterium
TGAACAATTTACCGAATGGGTTGACCCTTCTAAAATGGTCGGAACTTTGGAATAAATTCTGAAATTGTTTACAACATTTAAGAACCGGATTAAATTATTAATTCGGTTTTTTATTTTCCTGAGAGATTATTTTTTTCTTCAAAAAATTTTTGCAGAACTCTGTTATATTCATCTGCCGCATTTATATACGGAAAATGTCCTTTATTATGAAATGTGTATATACTTGTATTCCCCGAATAAAGATTTTTAAGTTTTTCTCTTAATTCTTTATTAACAAGAGGGTCATTATCGGATTCTATTATGAATTTCGGAATACGTTTTATGTTCGGATCATCCGGAATTACTTTAAAATAGTCAATTACAACATAATACCTGTTTACAAACTGTTTTTTGGAAAACGGCAAACTCGGAAGAAATGCAGCTAACAATTTTGAGTTTTCAGCAGCCGGAATCAGTTTTTCTTTTAATTGTTTTTCTCCGAGTTTTGCAATTAAGATTTCCGGCAATAAAGGAACAATTTTGCTTTTAAACTTATTTTCTTCAAGCATAATATGATTGGGAGGAAATGTATTTGACAGTACAATTTTATCAATTCTGTCGGGTATCTTCTGTAAGAGATACTGTGCAATATATCCGCCCATTGATGTTCCTGTTAAATAAAAATTTCCGACTTTCTCATTGTCTAAAATTTTCAAAATTCCGTTTGATGCATCTTCTAAATTATCAATTTCTTTCGGTAATGTATAAGTAATAATACGATATTTTTTTTCGAAAAAATCAACTTGTTGCCACCAAATATCATAAGCTCCTCCCATTCCGTGTAAAAATAAAATTGTTTTATCACCCGTTCCGCCGGAAAAGTATTTCCACCTTACACCATTCATTTCAATAAATTTGACGGTTTTTTTTTGAAACTTTTTCAACGACTCAGACACTTTGTCTTTTTTTCCGTACAGTTCAAAAAAGTTTTTTTGTTTAGCCGGGATGGCATAAATTATTATAATTACCGTTAAAATAAGAACAGCGATAATCACTTTTAAATTTAAATATTTTTTTACGACAAGCATTTAATTTCTTATGATTTTTGTATGGGTATTAATTGAGTTCCTGACATTAAATCTGCAATTATCTTTGTTTTATCAAATTGTTCAAGAATAATTTTTAAAAATACGGTAATCGGAACGGCTAAAATCATACCCGGCACGCCCCACAAGAAACCCCAAAACATCAGCATAATTAAAATTGTTATAACATTTATTGAAAATGATTTTCCCATAAATACAGGTTCTAAAACACTTCCCATCAGCAATTGTATAAGCGTAACCATGAGAATAAAAAACAATAAAATTCCGGTATTATCAATTTCGACAAATGCAAACAGAGAAACTAAAGCCGTTGATATTACCGAACCGATCATTTGAACAAAATTAATTGAGAATGCTAACAAACCCCAAAAAACAGGAAAACTGACTCCAAAGAAATAACACGCAAGAGAAAAACCCAAGCCGGTAAGTAAACTTATCAGAAATTTAACTTTTATAAACTTAATAATGTCTTTTTCAATTCGAATAAAAACTTTTACGGATGAAAATCTTTGACGCAATATTGTTCTGTTTAAGATTTTTTGAAAATTCAATGATTCTGCAAGCAAAAGAACCGTAAAAAAAGCAGTCATCAGGGTCATAGACAAAATACTGCCCAAAGAATCAACGGTTAAACCGAAATATTTGCTTAAATCAATTTTCTGAAAATAATGAAGAAAAATACTTTTCCCTTCAATGCGTTGAATACCGAGAAATTTCTCAACAGGAAGAACCAGGTTTTCTGATTTCAGTTCCGCTTTTGCAAACAGATTGCTTTCGGAATGCAGAATTTCTTTCATCGAAAATTGAATAATTTCACTTGCAAGTATAAAAAAGCCTCCGATAATTAAGATTACTATCAGCAAATTTAAAGCTTTCGGTATCTTTTTCTTTTTCAGGAAACGCATCAAAGGCAAAAAGATGAGTGCGATAAACATTGCAAAAAACAAGGGAATAAAAATAAACGACAGAATTTTTAAGATATAAAAAACAATCGGTAATGCAATTATCAGCAATAAAATATTTGTTATTTTTCTTTGATTCATTTTTTACCGGTTATACGTAAAATAAAATATCCCGAAAATCCTGCAATTAAAGATCCGATAATAATTCCGATTTTAACCGAATTTATACTCAGAAAATCACCGGGAAAAGCTAAATTATTAATAAACATTGACATCGTGAACCCGACACCGGCAATGGCTGCTATGCCGAGAACCTGTTTGAAATAAACACCCGAAGGGAGCTCAACGATTTTCAGTTTTATCCCGAGATATGAAAATAATGCCACTCCGACAAATTTTCCTATAAGCAAACTGAAGGCAATGTTGAACATTAAAGAAAAATCAAACGCAGTACTGCCGCTTATGATAACACCCGCATTTGCAAATGCAAAAACAGGAAGAATAAAATAGGCAATCCAATTATGTAACTTATGCTCCAAATGTTGCAGCGGAGATCTGACGTTACAAGACAATGTATCCAGTTTATCAATTGTTTCCGTTTCTTCTTTTGTCAAAAGAACACTTTTTTTACTTTTTTCTGACGATTTCAATATGCTGTCTGCAATCATTTTGAGATGTTTCGAAAAAGATTTCACATCCGTTTTTCGTCTTATCGGTATGGTAAAAGCCAAAAGAACTCCGGCAATGGTGGGATGAATCCCGGATTTTAAGAATAAAAACCAGATAACAATTGAAAATATAATTCCGATTTCACGCGAATATTTCTTTTTGTAAATCAGAGCCAAAACAATAATCAAAACAAGTGCATAAAGCAACAACATCCATTTGATACCGGTACTGTAAAAAACAGCAATAACAAGAACTGCCGCAATATCGTCAATAATTGCAAAAGCCGTTAAAAAAATTTTCAGACTCAACGGAACGCGTTTTTTGAGAATACTGAGAATTGCCAATGCAAAAGCAATATCAGTTGCCATCGGTATTCCCCACCCTTTTACGGTTTCGGGATTTTGATTTAAAGATAAAAAAAGTATTATGGGAATAAGCACTCCGCCCAAAGCAGCAATAAGCGGAAAAGCAGCTTTTTTTATCGTATTTATTTCTCCGATTAAAAGTTCTCTTTTCAATTCCAAACCGATGAAGAAAAAGAATATCGCCATTAAACCGTCGTTTATCCATAAAATTAAGGGTTTTTTAAGTTCAAAATCTTTAAAACTTAGCCCTATCTTATAATCTAATAAAGATTGATAATATGTACCAAAACCGGAATTTGCCCAAATTAACGCAACAATTGTTGCTCCGAAAAGCAAAATACCCGCAAAACTTTCAAGTTTTACGAATTTTTGAACCGGTGAAAGAAAAACTTTATCTGACATCTTAAAATTTTAACTGTTTAATACAAAAAATCTTATTTTAATGCTCTTTTTTTTATCATCCCTCCTTTGGCATCTTTTATACTATGCATCACAATAAATGCATTTTTATCAATTTTATCCGTTTCGGTATGAAGTTTTGCCAATTCCAATCGTGTAATCAAGGTATATAAAATTTCGGTATCTTCTGAGCTGTGCCCTTTTTTTCCGTAATAAACCGTACATCCTCTGCCCATTTTTTCAAGAATTGCTTTTCGTATTTCTTCAGATTTCTCTGAAATAATGGTTACCCCTACATATTCTTCAATCCCCGAAACAACAAAATCTACCGTTTTTGATGCTGCCAAATAAGTTAACATAGCATACAAAGAAACTTCAATTGAAAAAACATAAGCTGCTATTCCGAAAATAAAAACATTGAAAACTAAAATAACATCCCCGATTGACATTGATGTTCGCCGGCTGATAAATATTGCCAATACCTCAGTACCGTCAATTACCGAACCGCCGCGAATTGCTAAGCCTATACCCAAACCCAAAAAAAATCCGCCGAAAACCGCTATTAATAATTTATCTTCCGTTACAACGGGGAACGGAATAAAGTGAACGGCTGTTGCCAATAACACAATGGCAACAATACTTCTTACGGCAAACTGTTTACTGATTGAATAGCGTCCCATAATTAAAAACGGTATATTAACCGCAACAATCAATATCGAAAGCGGAATAATTGAGATCTCGGCAATGATAAGCGAGATACCCATGGCTCCGCCGTCTAAAAACATATTCGGCAATAAAAATCCTTTCAGTCCGAATCCGGCAGAAAGAACACCTAAAAGAATAAAAAAGCTGTCTCTTAGAATATGGTTTATTTCAACCTTAACATTTAAAAAAATCTGTTCAAACTGAAAGGATTGGAGTTCCTTCTTTTTTAAACGTTTTTTTACCGTTTGCGTAATAATGTATTTAAACAGGGGATTCATCTTTTTGCTTTATTATAAACATTTAATCGGCAGTGAAACAGAATATTCCGTGTGCATCTGCGGTAAATATATACATTTATAATATTTATTCTGTACAAATAATAAAAGTTTTGTCGGCAAAATAAGATTCAGACTATCTTTTTATTTTACTTATCAACGGATTTGCATAAATACCGTAATAAATTTTCTCAAGCAGATGCTCGTTTCCTTTAATTAAAGCAATTGCTTTTTTGCATTGCATCTGCATTTTTGTTTCTTCCGCTTTTATGTACTTGCCCTCTCGTATAAATTTCTTTGAACCGGTTAAAATATCAAAAGCAATATAATTCGGTTTTGTCAGCTTATAATTTCGATAAATTTCATCATCAATTCTGCCGGCAAGTTCGGCAAACTTTTCATTTTTCTTTTTTATTTTTTCGATGCTTTTCAATTCATCATTTATCGGTTTCCCGAAAACAATGTTTATTTCGCCCTTTAAACCGTATAATCCCCTGCCCATATCTTCCAAATCTTCTTCCAGTGTTTTGGTATATTTTTCACCCGTAATTTTTGCATAGCTTGCAGCTATTTTTGATTCAATCGTCGGTTCATTCTCATAAGAAATACTGACGGGAATAATATTCAATTCGCAAAAACTTTCGGTAAAATCACTACTGCCGCTCATATTAAACATTTTCAAAATGGCGGAATCGGTTTTATCGATGCCGTCTTTTGTTCTGCCTTCACGCTGAGCAATCCAAATCGAAGTATTGCGGTTAACAAGTGTATCTCGAATATATGCCGACAACTTTTGAGAACCCGTCAACATTTCTTTGCCTTTCAAATCACGTCTTACAATAAATGATTTATTTAAACGCACTAAACTTTCTATCCATTTGTAAATCAATAGATTATTACCAATTGCAATTTCGGAAGTTTTAAAACCGTTATTTAATAAAGAATGGTTAATAAGTGTGGAATCTAAGATAATATCTCGATGATTTGAAATAAAAATATATGCTTTATCTTTTTCCAAATTTTCTAAGCCGGAAACATTCAATTCGGTAACCGTTAATTGAAGTAATGTTTTTACATACTCAGAAATATATCTTTTCTGGAAGTCATAAACCGAATTTACACGAAATAATTCCTTACTTAAATGTCGGATACGTTCATCAGGATATATTTTTTTCAGAACATAAATAAACCCATCATCTTCAATCATTTCAAGAAGTTTATCGTGTACTTCATCATCTCGATACGATCGAATATTTTCAAAGTTAAAGGACTCCATAATTTTTTTTGTTAATGAAACTAATGTTCACAATTATGTTCATGATCATCGGCATCATGATTACACATATTTGCCGTTGTTTTTAGAGTACCGTTTAAAAAATCCGCAATCACTTTTCCCGGTTCATCAACCGGTGCTCCGGTAAAAACATTTATATTATTCGTATTTAAAATTTCTACAGCCTTCGGTCCGATACCTCCCGTAATCATATCAGTTACGTTTTTTTCTGCTAACCAATTCGGAATAACTCCGAATTCGTGAGTCGGGGGAGTTTCCATTTCCTCTTTCACAACTTTATTATTTTCGGTATGATACATATAAAAA
>JAOZQB010000179.1 GCA_029932445.1 Bacteroidales bacterium
TGATAAAGAAACTATTATTATCGGTGCAATTGCTTTAGTTATTCTGATTATTATTGTTCGATTTTTAACAAAAAAAGCATTTAAAATCTTGCTGGCAGTTATTTTAATTGCTGCTGCCGGACTTTTCGGGTATATTTATCTTACGGGGATTCATACCATTGCCGGATTGGAAGAAAAGTATTGTAACGATCCTTCCGATAAAACCGATTCGCTGAAATGTGTGTGTATCGTAAAACCCGTTTCAGAAGATTTGCACAGTCGTTTTTCGGAAGAAGAATTGGAAAATATGAATGAAGTTATGTTTGCGAAAGAACTTTCCAAAGCACTGATTAATAAAAGAAAAGAAATTAAACTTAAATTGAAAGAAAATAATGCATCCCACCTTTGGGACGATTTTAAAGATGATTGGAAAGATAAGTTTAATCTTGACAGTATTGATTTGCTTAATCGTGAAAGTCGGTAGATTAATTTTTTTTTTGATGAAAGATATGTGATTTTATTAATCGTGCCACGCTGCACGGTAAAAAATATGCAAGGTAAAATATTACCATATAATAATCCAATAAACAGCTGTTCTTTTTTTCTTGTTTATTGCTATTCCTTTTGCTAAACCATTTTTCCAATTAGCAGGCATATATTTACCTTCTGTAATTTCATTATTGTTTAAAAATATCCCGTGTTTTGCATCCAAAACATAAATTGAAAAATCTTTTTTTAATTTACAAGTTGTTTTATCTGAATAGTAATCTGAAAATACTGAAAAATTGGGTATAGGATACAAATGATTATAACAAGGCAAATCAATTAATTCATTTTTTATTTCGCTGCTTGACGGAGAACCATAATTTTCGTGAGTGTCAAAACGATTTAATACTAAAAGACATTTGTCTGTCGGTGAATAATTTGCAATAGATTTTTTTTTAACTGTCTTTAATAGTTTTTTGAATTCTTTTTGTGAAAAACTAAAAATAACTTTAAGATTAAATTCTGTTTCTTTATCTAAACTCCATGTAACAATTTCTTTTGTAGCTTGATTATATTTCGGAAAAAAATCAATATAATTTTTAAATATTGTTTTAACTCTGTTATAATCGTTATCTTTTTCAAGAAACCAAAATTTGTCTTCATTAGAACAACTGCTATGGATAACTAATATAAAAATAAAAAATATTATTTTTTTCATCTTCATTATTATTGGTGTTAATTTATGCTAAAGTTTTACGGTATAAATCAAATTCTTTTGTCGGTTTATAAGTTTGAGATTCCGAAACAAGTTCGGAATGACCTTTTGCATGTTTCTCTGACAGTATTGCAAAGAAATCTTAATCATCAAAATTAAATTCCGTTACATTCAGATTTTCTTTATTCAGCAAAGCTCTTGAGTTTTTGATATATAACTTCATTTTTTCATAATCAGCAGGATTTTTGAAAAATGTTTTTTTGTTTTCGTATTCGGCGGCAGGCAGGATAAAATAATAATACAATCCGTTTGCTCGTGGTTTTTTGTAAACCCAGGTTAAAATATAATTGCTTGTGTCGATAAAGGTTTTGCCGTTTTCTTTTTTCAGGACAATTCGCGTCATTACACCGCCGTCGGTTTTTGTTTTTCGCTGGTTCGATACGAAATTTCCGAGCGAATAAGCAACAAAATGTTCTTTGATGCTGTCGTTTCCGGGTAAATACATCATTTTTTGTATCACGTGCGGGTGTGACCCGATGATAATATCTGCGCCTTTTTCAAAAAGATAGGATACCAAATCGCTTTGTGTTTTATTCGGGTGCGATTGGTATTCGCTGCCGAAATGCAAAACAATAATCAGTTTATCCAAACTGTCTTTTTTACAACTGTCGATATCGGTATGCATAATAACCGTATCAATCAAATTAACAACAGCCGGTTTCGGCACCGGAATTCCGTTTGTTCCGTATGTGTAATTTAAAATACCGACTTTAATACTGTCTTTTTCAAGAATAATCAGATTGGTCGTATCTCGTGCCTCTTTATTTTTAAATGTTCCGGTATGCAATATATGTAAAGTATCCAAAACGTCAATCGTGCGGTTTAATCCCTGTAAACGCCTGTCGACACAATGGTTATTTGCCGTAACAAACAGGTCGATACCGGCATTTTTTCCGGCTTCTGCCAAAGCATCGGGCGAACTGAATTGCGGATATCCTTTATAAACAGGACCTGCAAGCGTAACTTCCAAATTTGCAATCGTAAAATCGGGCTCGCTCATAATATTTTTCATATATGAAAATACCGTATCGTAATTGTATGTTTTGGTTTGTGCATTGTATGCCGAACGAATTTGCGGACCGTGTCCCATAATATCACCGATAAAAAGTAAGGAAATCGTATTTTCTTTCAAACCGGCAATTTCCGAAGTCGAAATTGTATCGTTTGTATAATTTATTGTATCAGAAATCGATACAGTTGTGTCCGTTTGTGCAAATCCGAATTTGCCTGCCGTAAAGAACAGAATTGTTAATAAAAAATTCAGATATATGATTTTTCTCATATTTAGTTTTTTAAATATATCGCATCTTTGTAAAAAGAAATAAAATTAAGTGAGCAAATTTATTCAGATTCTAATAATAAAAAAATAATACCATGTGTTTAGCAGTCCCGGGAAAAATAATTTCAATAGAAGAGAAGAATAATATGAGAACGGCAAAAGTCAGTTTCGGCGGAGCCGTAAAAGAAATAAATATTCAATGGTTGCCCGAAGCTAAAATTGACGATTATATTTTGGCACATGTAGGCACGGCTTTGAGTATATTAGATGAAGAAGAAGCCGAAGATACTCTGAAAACATTTGAGGATTTTGAGGAAATGCAGAGAAAGTTAGTAAAAAGTTAAAAGTTAAAAGTTTGTGTACTAATAATAAAACAGATGAAATTCGTAGATGAATACAGAAATATCGAAACCGTAAAAAAAATTGCCGAACAAATAAAATCGGTTGTTACAAAGAAATGGACAATTATGGAGATTTGCGGCGGACAAACGCATTCGATAATGAAATACCGTTTGCAGGACTTCTTACCGGAAAAAATTACACTTGTTCACGGTCCCGGATGTCCGGTTTGTGTAACTTCTTTGGATATTATTGATAAAGCACATTTTATTGCCCGACAGGAAAATGTGATAATGGCTTCTTTCGGAGATATGTTACGTGTACCGGGTTCGGAAACTGATTTGTTGAAAATAAAAGCCGAAGGCGGAGATGTTCGAATTGTATATTCTCCTTTGGATGCTGTGAATATTGCCGAAGAAAATCCGGATAAAAAAGTAGTGTTTTTTGCCGTAGGTTTTGAAACAACGGCACCTGCAAATGCACTTTCCGTTATTGAAGCAAAACGCAGACATGTTAAAAACTTTTCGATTTTAAGTTCACATGTTATGGTTCCTCCGGCAATGCATGCTATTTTATCTTCGGAAAAAAATAAAATTGACGGCTTTTTGGCTGCCGGACATGTTTGTACGGTTATGGGCTATGAAGAATATATACCGATTGCGGAACAATACAAAACACCGATAGTGGTAACGGGATTTGAACCGGTCGATATTTTAAAAGGAATTTTATCTTGTGTTAAACAACTTGAAAACGAAGAATATTTTGTTGAAAACCAATACAAACGTATTGTTCGCAAAGAAGGTAACATTCCTGCAAAAACAAGTATGTTTGAAATATTTGAAATTTCGGATAAAACATGGAGAGGGATTGGTGAAATACCGAAAAGCGGTTTAAAAATAAATGATATCTATAAAGATTTTGATGCTGAAAGATTATTTCATTTGGAAAAAATACAAAAAGAAGAACCTACGGTTTGTATCGCCGGTGAAATTATGCAAGGATTGAAAAAGCCTTTTGAATGTCCGGCATTCGGAAAAGAATGTAAACCGGATAATCCTTTGGGTTCGCCTATGGTGTCTTCGGAGGGTGCTTGTTCTGCCTATTACAGGTATACTAAATTAGTAAGTAAAGTTGAACGTTTATAAAGTTAAAAGTTATGTTTTTAACATTTTTACTCGGAATAGTTGCAAGTGCAACACACGTAATGACCGGACCCGACCATTTGGCAGCGGTAACGCCTTTGGCAATCGAAAATAAAAAAAAGTCGTGGATCATCGGAATATCGTGGGGTATCGGACATACAATCGGATTGCTTTTAATTGGCGCTTTATTTTACCTCTTCAGAGAAGTTTTTCCGGTAAAAATAATTTCTGAATACAGTGAAATAATTGTCGGTATTATTCTGATTATCATAGGAATGTGGGCATTTTATAAACTTCTTAACAAAAACATTCATAAACATCAAGAAGCAAAAAATATTAAAGCTGCCGTTTTTGTAGGAATATTACACGGATTTGCCGGTATTTATCACCTTCTCATTGTTCTTCCTGCTTTGGCATTGCCGTCACAGGCAGAAGCTGTATCATATCTTTTGGGTTTTGCTGTCGGAACGGTTCTGGTAATGGCAATATATGCATGGTCCTTGGGTTCTGTTTCGCATAAAGCAGGCTCGTTAAATAAACAAAAATTTCTAATCGGTTTCAGAATATTCGGCGGTTCAGCAGCAATTATCGTCGGTATTATTTGGATTATTTTAAGTTTTTAATTGAAAAACGCTTAAAATGAATTTCAGTTACTTTCCTATATGAATTCAAGAATTATTCAGTCGTAATATTTCTTCTTTTTTCAAAGAAATTATTTTATTGAAAAAAGCGATTTTTCAGAAAACTCATCATTTTTTTTGTTTAATCATAATTGCGTGTTTATTAATAAATTTTAAAATTTAATTATAATAAAATGAAAAACTCTTTATTATTATTGATGGTGTTTATTCCCGGAATTATTTTCGGACAAAGCTTAAAAGGCAGATTATTGAATAAAGCAAATTCACCGATTGAAGATGCTTATATTCAAAATATTACGAAAGGTAATCACAGCCATTCCGATGCCGAAGGATATTTTACTTTGAGTAATACCTATGCGGGAGATACGCTTGTAATTATTTCATTGGGTTATGAACAGCAGAAAATATTCGTAACAAAAGTTATGCTGAAAAGTTTGCAAACAATTTCTTTAAAAACAAAAGCTTATAACATTAAGGAAGTTACGATAACCGGAAGTATGAAAACTTTAAATGTTATTTCCGATATTGATTTAAATTTAAAACCGATAAATTCATCGCAGGAAGTGTTACGAAAAATACCGGGATTATTTATCGGACAACATGCCGGAGGGGGAAAAGCCGAACAACTTTTTTTCAGAGGTTTTGATATAGATCACGGAACGGATATTAAGATTTCCGTTGACGAAATACCCGTAAATATGGTTTCGCATGCACACGGACAGGGTTATGCCGATTTGCATTTTCTCATCCCCGAACTGATTGATAAAATTGATTTCGGAAAAGGAAGTTATTATGCCGATAAAGGAAATTTCTCAACAACCGGTTATGTCAATTTTAAAACAAAAGATAAATTGGAAAACAGCTCAACGGCTGTTGAATACGGAATGTTTAATACAATCAGAAATGTTTCTTTGATAAAATTATTGAATACAAATACGCAAAATGCCTATGCGGCAACGGAATATTTCTTAACCGACGGTGCTTTTGATTCGCCGCAGGATTTCAGCCGAATAAATTTGTTCGGAAAATATTCTGCTTATCTTAATTCGGGAGATAAACTTACTTTCTTGAGTTCCTATTTTATGAGTAAATGGAATGCTTCGGGACAAATTCCGCAAAGAGCCGTTGATGAAGGTTTGATAAGTCGTTTCGGTGCCATTGATGATACCGAAGGCGGTTATACAAGCAGAATGAATTTAAGTTTGCATTACAATCATAAAATTTATTATAAAAGTTTCGTGAAATCACATTTTTATTTTTCAAAATATGCTTTTGAATTGTATTCGGATTTTACTTTTTTCTTAAACGACAGAGCTTGTGGGCAGGGTTGGGGCTTCTGTTGGGT
>JAOZQB010000025.1 GCA_029932445.1 Bacteroidales bacterium
GAATCATCAAAGCCGATATCTTTTGCATCTTGCTTTGTGTTAGCAAAATACAGTTTGTCCAAACGTGCCCAATAAACAGCACCGAAACACATCGGGCAAGGTTCGCATGAGGAGTAAATTTCACAACCTGAAAGATTAAACGTGTTTAATTTTTTTGCGGCTTCTCGTATAGCAGAAACTTCGGCATGGGCAGTGGGATCATTATTTTTGGTAACCTTGTTTGATGCAGCAGCAATAATTTTACCGTCTTTTACAATAACGGCACCGAATGGTCCTCCGCCGTTCTTAACACTTTCTCGAGACAAACGAATGGCTTCTCTCATAAAATCGATTTCTTTCTTCTTCATTATGAAAATTTTTGCAAAGATAAAAGAAATTTAAATTATCCGAGCCGAGGTATAATATAAAAAGTCATCGTACAAACATTAAAAATGTACGATGACCTCTTTATGAAGATTCTGAAATTTTAAACGGCAACAACTTCTTTAATCTCCGGAATTGCATTTTTCAATGCATGTTCAACACCGAACTTTAAAGTTTGAATGCTCATGGCACAAGTGCCGCATGCTCCGACAAGATTTACAAATACGGTCAAATCTTCCGACAAATCAACAAAGTCAATGTCGCCTCCGTCTGCTTGCAAATACGGTCGCACCAATTCAAGCACTTCTTTTATTCTGAAAACATAATTGTTTTTATCAACTTCCGTCATGATTCCTCATTTTTGGGATGATACGGAATTTATGCTCCGCAACTTGCATTCGGATCTATTTCAACTTTTTTCGTGGGATCCATTTTTGAATTACGTTCTTCAATTTTTTCGGCAACATTTTTAGCCAATTCAATAAATGCAGCTCCTTCCGAAGAATTTTTATCTAAAGCTATCGGGCTTCCGTTATCTCCGGATTCTCTGATGCCTTGAACCAAGGGAATTTGTCCTAATAACGGAATTTCCATTCGTTCTGCCAATTCTTTTAATCCGTCTTTTCCGAAAATATAGTATTTATTATTCGGTAATTCTTTAGGTGTAAACCACGACATATTTTCAATGAATCCGATTACCGGAACTTCAATTTTTTCGGCTTTAAACATACTGACACCTCTTAAAGCATCGGCAAGAGCAACGTCTTGGGGTGTACTTACGATAACCGCTGCAGTTACCGGCATTGCCTGAACAATTGTTAAGTGAATATCACCTGTTCCGGGCGGTAAATCAATAACGAAATAATCCAATTCGCCCCAATCGGTATCTTTTACAAATTGATTAATGGCACTGGTTGCCATAGCTCCTCTCCAGATCAAAGCATCTTCCGGTTTTACGAAAAATCCGATTGACAACATTTTAATTCCGTGCTTTTCAATGGGAACAATCACATCTTTTCCGTTCATTTTTTTAACGCTCGGACGTTCGCCTTCAACACCCAACATTTTCGGTATTGACGGTCCGTAAACATCAGCATCAAGAAGTCCTACTTTTGCACCTTGTTTTGCTAATGAGATTGCAAGGTTAACGGAAACGGTAGATTTACCGACTCCGCCTTTTCCGGATGCGACAGCAAGAATGTTTTTTACGCCGGGTAAAATTTCTTGGTCATCTGTTCTTCCGAAACTAATTTTTTGAGTTTCAATTTTCGGTACGGATTTAATTTCAACTTTAACATCCGAAGATAATTCGGCTTGGATAACTTTTATGCATGCTTTTTCTATGGATTTTACAAATGGATTTGTTTTTGGTAAATTTAGAGAAAATATAATTTTATTTTCTTCAGAACTTAGAGAATCAATTGCATTTAAACTGATTAAATCTTTTCCTGTTTCAGGGTCTTTTACGGTAGAAAGCACCTTTAAAACCTCATCGATACTGTATTTCATGTTTTTGTGTTTAATAAATCTTAATAAAAATAAAGTGCAAACATAATATTTAGATTCATTCTAAACAAGTGTTTGCACAAAATATTTTCAAGAGATTAGCCCACATTATTACTTTCGTGAGGACTACGCCGTATATAAATAATATAGAGTTAAAAGTTTATCTCGATTTTTATATCAAAATCAACAGCCCAAATTTTGGCTAATCAAAAAACCAATTAATTTTATATAACTTTATGAACTTTAGACATTTAACTTTATAATTCCGAAATATTCACATAATTCGTGTTAAATTAAAACCCGGATCAGTTCTTTTTCTGCTTAAAAAGGAAGTCCTTTTCTTTTTTGCTTAAACTGTCATAACCATTTTTTGAAATTTTATCAAGAATTCGGTCGGTTTCTTTTTGAGTTGAATGTTTATCCGTGTTATAATCCCAATCCGATTTCGGTTTTGAAAATTTTTCATTACGCGATATTTTCATTTTTCTGCGATTTTTATTTTCAGACGTAAAAAATGACACGATATTATTCAAAAAATTATTAAACGACCGGGTAATATCTTTCCCTTTTTTTATGCTGAAACCAAACCATAAACCATATAAGGATCCGCCGATATGTGCAATATGAGCAATACCGTCAGAAGCGATAACACCGCCTTTTAAATTCCCGAGTAAACCCATCAAATCAAGCAACAAAGCAACCAATCCGATATATTTTATTTTAACCGGTCCGATAAAAATTAAATTAATCACATAATTCGGTTTAAAAGCAACAACTGCAAACACCACTGACATAACTGCAGCTGAAGCACCCAATATCATGGCTTGTTGCCCGGTCGGCAATAAGTAATTTATACCCAGATGAAAAAAAGCGCCTGTAAATCCGCCGAGAAGGTAAACTGCGGCTAATTGTTTATCATTAAAGTATGTTAAAAACATTTTTCCGAACCACCAAAGCCAAAGCATATTCATTAAAAGGTGCATAAAACCCTCATGAATAAACATATATGTTACTAATGTCCACGGACGATAAATTAAAGTATGAAAATTTGCAGGGACACTCAAATAGTCAAGTACAACGGGAAAAAAAACGGCAACAATATAAACGACAATAAACACTCCGATGTTAATAAACAAGAGCTTTGTAAGCATAGAACCGCGCTTAAACATTTCTTTTAAACCGTTTTGCATCGTATTCATTGAGATCTGATTTTTGTTAATATTGATTATAAAATCCGTTTCCGGAATTTTTCTTTTTTTGCCAAATTTTAATCAATATAAACCCGAACAACATTCCGCCCAAATGTGCAAAATGTGCCACATTGTCACTTGTTGCATTATTTAAACCCATTGTTAACTCCAAAACACCGTATCCGATTACGAAATATTTTGCTTTTATCGGCACGGGAATAAACATCAAATACAGCTTCGTATTCGGAAATAACATTCCGAAAGCTAATAATAAACCAAAAATTGCACCGGATGCACCAATGGTAGGAGTATGAAATAATAAATTCAGTTGTCCTAAATCCGCATCAACATAATTTTTTGAGGAAGCAAGAATTTGTGCACCTTGATGTAAAACTAAATTCACGGCATCCGGAGACATTGCAGATGTAATGCTCAGATATCTTAAATATTCAACAAAACTATGCAAAACAACAGCTCCGAAACCGGTAACAAAATAATAAATAAAAAAGCGTTTTGTTCCCCACACACGTTCAATAACTTGTCCGAACAGCCATAATGCATACATATTAAATAAAATATGCATCCACCCTCCGTGCATAAACATATGCGTTACGATTTGATAGGGTTTAAAAAGGTCGGATTTAAAAAAATATAATCCGAGAATTTTATTTAAATCAATGTGTTGAGTCGCAGCAATAAGTTGCGTCAAAAGAAACATGGCAATATTAATCAACAATATTACTTTTACAGCCGGGGGTATATTTGCAAAAAATCCTTGTTTTTGATACATTTTTCGGGTTTAAAATTTTTGCAATATTACAAAATTTCAGTGATTTTTTCTCCAAAAAATTAAATGTCAAATAAAATTCCTATTTTTACACAAAATTCATAATACAAATTCTTATGGGTTCAATTCAACAAAAAAATTCTGTTTGGCGGGTTCGCGGTGCCTATTTTTTATCGGTTGTAAGTATTACAATGGTATTAATAATGCTCGGTTTTATTGCATTAATGCTTTTTAATGCGAAAAAACTGTCGGATTATGCTAAAAAGAATATCGGGTTTACTGTCTTTATTCAAAACAATACAAAACCTTCGGAAATAAGTCGTTTGGAAAATGCGTTGGATATTGCCGATTACAGTACGTCGGCAGAATTTATTTCAAAAGAACAAGCCGCATTGGAAATGAAAGAAGAGCTGGGAAAAGATTTTACAAAAGTGCTGGGATATAATTCATTACCAAATTCAATTGAAGTAAAATTAAAACCGGAATATACTTCTGAAGACAGCATAAACGTCATAAAACAAAACTTGAAACATTTTAAATTTATAAAAGACATTTATTATCAAAAATCTTTAGTCGCCTTCATTAATACCAATATCAAAAAAATGAGTGTTGTCGGATTAATTATTTCTGTTTTTTTCCTGATGATAACCATAAGCTTAATCAATAATACCGTTCGATTGTCTATTTTTTCAAAACGGCTTTTAATTCGTACCGCACAATTGGTCGGTGCAACAAAACGATTTATTCGCAAACCGTTTATGGTAAAAAATATTTTCTCGGGTATCATCAGTGCCGCAATTTCTTCTTTAATAATTACTTTATCGGTATTATTATTAAAAGAAAATTTTGCTGACATCATCACACTTGAAGGTATTTTAGAAATCGACATTTTTCTCTTTGCTTTCGGGATATTGATAACCGCTATTTCCGGAAAATTTGCCGTTAATAAATATCTTAAATTAAAAACAGATGATTTGTATTTTGAATATTAAAGATAAAAAATAAATAATCTTATATATTTGCACACTCAAAATTAAACATTTCAAACAATGAAAAATAAATCAGACGATAAAGGATTTGCTCTCGGCAAAAAAAATTACATTATGCTGGCAATCGGTTTTATTGTAATTATTATCGGTTTTATGTTGATGGTCGGAGGCGGAACCGATGATCCCAATGTTTTCAACGCGAAAGAACTTTTCAGTTTCAGACGTGTTACTTTAGCTCCGATTATTATTCTGGCAGGTTTTGTTTTTGAAATATACGCCATAATGAAAAAGCCGAAAGAAGAAAAAATCGAAGAATAAGGAAAAATGAGTTGGTTACACGCCTTGATTATTGCAATTGTTGAAGGAGTTACAGAATTTCTGCCTATTTCTTCAACCGGTCATATGATTATCACAGAAAAACTTTTAGGTTTAGAAAGTGATGAATTCGTTAATTTGTTCATTGTAAATATCCAACTCGGTGCGATATTGTCCGTTGTCGTTTTATATTGGAAACGGTTTTTTAAAAGTTTAAAATTTTATTACGTTTTATTTGTTGCGTTTTTACCGGCTGCCTTTTTCGGCTTACTTCTCGGTAAGTATATTGATATTCTTTTAGAAAGCGTAATAACTGTTGCCGTTTCTTTAATTGTCGGCGGGATTTTTCTTTTATTTGCCGACAAATTATTTTCAAAAACAGATGAAAATCAGGAAGTCGCTTATAAAAAAGGATTTTTTATCGGACTTTTTCAAGTTCTTGCCATGATTCCCGGAGTATCTCGTTCAGCAGCAACAATAATAGGCGGAATGGCACAAAAATTATCCCGGAAAACAGCTGCCGAATTTTCTTTTTTTCTCGCTGTTCCGACCATGCTGGCCGCTACATTGTATAAACTCTATCAGAATCATGAAGCCCTTAATTATGATAATATCGACATTTTGCTTTTCGGAAATATTATTGCTTTTATTGTTGCCATGCTTTCAATAAAGTTTTTTATAAATTTTTTAACCAAATACGGTTTTAAAGTTTTCGGATACTATCGGATAATTGTGGGTGCCGCAATATTAATTTTATTAGCATCGGGTATCAGTTTACAAATAAGTTAAACGTTTTTTATGCCGAATAAATCATTTTCAAGGGATCAATTCCTTGACGGAAAAGTTCTTCTGATAGATAAGTTTAAAGATTGGACATCATTTGATGTTGTAAATAAAATCAGAAGTACTTTAAAATATCAATACGATATACCTAAAATTAAAGTCGGTCATGCCGGAACTCTGGATCCGCTTGCAACCGGCTTGTTAATTATCTGTACCGGAAAAAAAACAAAAGAGATTCAATCCTTTCAAGATTTACCGAAAGAGTACATTACAACAATAAAATTCGGAGAAACAACACCGTCCTTTGATTTAGAAACAACCGTTAATAAGATTTTTTCTGTTGAAAACCTGACAGAAAAGAGTGTATCGACTGCAATTAACAGTTTTAAAGGCAAGCAAGAACAAATGCCGCCTGATTTTTCCGCAAAGCGCGTAAACGGAAAAAGAGCCTATGAAAGTGCCAGAAAAGGAAAACCGATAAATTTAAAACCGGCACAAATTGAAATTTATAATATTAAAGTTTTAAAAATAAATCTTCCTTTTGCAGAAATAAAAATGACTTGCAGCAAAGGCACATATATCAGAGCAATTGCGCGTGATTTGGGAGAAAAATTAAATAACGGTGCCCATTTAACCGAGCTTCGACGTACTAAAATCGGAGATTTTTCCGTTGAAAATGCAATTACAGTTGATTTATTTCAAAATTTGTTGTAATTTTGCAGGTCTTTTCTATAAAATTTAAATTTTTATGAAGTTATCTCAATTTATTTACGACTTACCGTCCGAATTAATCGCAAAATATCCTTCTGAAAACCGTGATGATTCGCGATTATTGGTATTACATAAAGACACCGGAAAAATTGAGCACAAAATCTTTAAAGACGTTATTAACTATTTTAAAGAAGATGATTTGTTCGTTTTTAATAACACACGTGTTTTTCCGGCAAGATTAAAAGGGATTAAAGAAAAAACAGGGGCAAAAATTGAAGTTTTTTTACTTCGTGAATTAAATAAAAAACAACGGTTGTGGGATGTTTTAGTCAGTCCGGCAAGAAAAATCCGAATCGGAAACAAATTATATTTCGGCGATTCCGAAACATTGGTAGCAGAGGTTATTGACAATACAACATCCAGAGGCAGAACCTTACGTTTCTTGTACGACGGTGAATACGAAGAATTCAGAAATACATTAAAAGTACTGGGGGAAACGCCTTTACCGACACTTGTGGGAAGAGAAGTTGAACCGGAAGATGCAGACCGCTATCAAACCGTTTTTGCAAAACATGAAGGCGCCGTTGCAGCTCCTACCGCAGGCTTGCATTTCAGTAAAATATTATTGAAAAAATTTGAAATTAAGGGGATTAAAACAGACTCCATCACACTTCATGTAGGATTAGGAAACTTCAGAACGATTAATGTTGAAGACCTTACAAAGCATAAAATGGATAATGAGCAAATTTATGTCACCGAAGAAACAACAAACGTTATTAATAAAACAAAATCTGACGGCCACAGAATTTGTGCCGTAGGAACAACAGTTGTAAGAACACTTGAAAGTACGGCTACGGTTACCGGTCTTTCCAAACCTTTCAGCGGTTGGACAAATAAATTTATTTACCCCCCGTATGATTTTTTAATTCCGGATGCCATGATAACCAATTTTCATCTTCCGAGATCCATACCTTTGATTTCGGCAGCAGCTTTCGGCGGCTACAAACAAACCTTAAAAGCTTATGAAACAGCAAAAAAAGAAGGGTATAAATTCGGGACTTACGGGGATGCAATGATGATAATCTAACCCCAATTATTACTTTCGTGAAGGCTTCGCCGTTCATAAATAATTGGGAGTTAAAAGTTCAAAGTGTTATGGCATAAATAGAGTAAAACCTTATAGCCCAAATTTGAGCTATGAAAATTTATACTAAAAAGAGCTAAACTTTTAACATTCAACTTTTCCTTTCAACTACGAAAAATTACTTTCGTGAAGGTTTCGCCATTCATAAATTTTTCGAGTTAATATTTCTTTTTGCTTGTCAGAAACCGATATTGTGCATTACTTTTTTCAATATAATGATGAATCAGCTTATCTAATTCCGCTTTGTCGTTATTTAAGATGCTCATTTCAATCGGGTAATAAAAAATACTTTTTTTAAGTTGTTCATCCGGAAACTTTAGGCGTTTTAACCTTACGGCATCTTTTTCGGTTGTTACTACAATCGTGTTATTCAGTTCCGAAGAATAAAACTCTTTTGTTATTCTTTCAATATCTTTTTCCGTATATTGATAGTGATCGCTGTATGACAACACGTTTATTTCATCCGTCAAACGTTTACAATAGTCAATAATAGGTGTCGGATTTCCGATTCCTGTTACAATTAAAATTGCATATTTTTCAGATTTTAATGTTTCCGTATCAAGGGCAAAAATTTCATTTTCAAAAACGGGCATTAATCCTTTATATTCTATTGCCGAAAAAAACAATGATTGATACGGTTTTAAAGCTAAATCCGTTGCAATAATCCGCATATCAATCGGTTTGATTGTTTTTGGTGTTTTGGTTACCAATATTATTTCAGCTCTGTGTCTTTCTTCCGGATTATCCCGTAATCTTCCGAGTGGTAAATAATGATCGTTTAAAAAGGGTTGAGTATAATCAATAAGCAATATTGATAAACTCGGTTGCACATAACGATGTTGAAAGGCATCATCTAAAAGAATCAAATCAATTTTTTTTTCTGATTTCAGCAGGTTTTGAATTCCGTGAACCCGTTTTTCATCAACTGCAACCGTAATATCCGGGAATTTTAAAAATATTTGGTAAGGTTCATCTCCGATGTTTTCGACGGTTGCATTTTCATCCGCGAGAATAAAACCTTTTGTTTTTCGTTTATATCCGCGGCTTAAAACAGCTATCGTATATTTATTCCTGAGCAAATAAATTAAGTATTCTACAGTCGGAGTTTTCCCTGTTCCGCCGACCGTAATATTTCCGACGGCAATAACGGGGATGTCAAACTCTTCCGACTTCAACATCCCGTAATCAAACATGAAATTTCGTATCCAAACAACCAATCCGTAGATTAATGAAACAGGATATAAAATAAGAAATTTTAATAATTTCATTTAATTTCAATAAAATAAGGAATTCTTGCCTGAACTCCGGAAATAGTTTTAATTTTTTTCAAATTTTCATAATACGGATAAGCTTCGCCCAATTCGCCTTCAATTAATGAAGATTTCGTATTTGAAAGCATATTTTCCAAAATTAATGATAATTTATCTTTTTCGGGATAATATTTAATTCCGTATGTTTGTAAGTGCGCTTTGTCGGCAGCAATATCAACGGCGGTTTGCAATCCTCCGAGAATATCCACAAGCCCAATATTCAGTGCATCTTCGCCGCTCCATACACGTCCTTGCCCGATTGCATCAACGGAATCTGTCGGTAAATTTCTTCCTTCTCCCACATGGGTAATAAATGTTGAATAAATCTCTTCCACAGATTGTAATATTTTACCGTGTTCATAATCCGTCATTTTTCTTCCGGGGTTTCCCATATCCGAATACGTGTTTGTATTTACCGTATTAATCGTAATTCCGACATTTTTTAATAATTTTTTCGCATTAAACAACAAACCGAAAACACCGATTGAACCGGTAATTGTATTGGGTTCGGCAACAATTGTATCGGCCTGACATGCAATATAATATCCGCCGGATGCCGCAACATCTCCCATAGAAACAATCAAGGGTTTTGCTTGCTCGGCAAGAACCGTTTCTCTCCAAATAACTTCGGATGCTAAGGCACTTCCTCCGGGTGAATTAATTCTTAATACAATGGCTTTTACACTTTCATCCTCCCTTGCTTTTCGAATTATTTTTGCCAAACTTTCAGAACCGATTTGTTCATCGGTTCCTTCGCCGTCAACAATTTCTCCTTCGGCATAAATAATTGCAATATTTTCTTTTTTTGGTTTTAATAATTCCTCAAAATCTTTTCCGGAATTAATATAATCCGACAAACTGATTTTATTTAATTCATCATCCGGGTGTATTCCTGTTTTTTCTTTTAGTTCTTTAATTATTTGATCTTCATACTTTAAATCATCTACAAAATTGAATTTTTTTGCCGTTTCAGATCCTGTTACGGATAATTCATCGGCATATTTATTTAAATCCTCATAAGAAATATTTCGTTGATTATGAATTCCCGTTAATATGCTGTTCCAAATTGAAGAAAGGTATTTTTGTGTTTGTTCTTTATTGGCATCACTCATATTATCCGACATAAACGGTTCCACGGCACTTTTATATTTTCCGTGTCGAATTATTTCCGGTTCCACACCGATATTTTCCAACAGCGATTTAAAAAACATTAATTGTGCACTAAGCCCGGAAAATTGGACAACTCCGCTCGGCGTTAAATAAATTTTATCGGCAACCGATGCTAAATAATAGGATTTATGGGTGTAAAAATCGGAATGTGCAATGATAAACTTTCCGGATGTTTTAAAGTCTTTCAGCGTATTTCTTATTTCTTCAACGGAAGCAATTCCGACATTTAAAATTGACAAATCCAAATAAATGCCTTTTATTTTGTCATCATCTTTTGCTTTTTTTATTGCATCCGTTACTTCTTTTAAGCTCAATGTTTTTTTAATTTTCATAGTGCTCAAATCCGGTTTAACGGAAGAACGGTCGGCTATTTTATTTTTAAACGTCAATGTCAATACCGAATTTTCGGTAACTTTTACTTCTTTATCGGAAAACGCTCCTGAAGAAGACAAAATGCCGACAAAAACAATTATATTAATGATAACTAAAAAAATCAGAACTAAAAATGTTCCGAGCATACTTGCTAATACATGATTAAAAAATCCTTTCATTGTTTTTTAATTTAAGTTGTTTGTAATTTCGTTAACAAAGATACACTCTTATTTTTAATCCTGAAACTATTTTCGGTTTGTTTGTTTCCGTGAAAGTGCTTTATATCAGTAAATTTAAGACGTTAATAATTTCTAGGTTTATTGATAGAATTTCTTTTATTAAATTTTTATTAACATCTGAAAAACGTATCCTCAATTTTCTTAATTTTACAATTCTTAAGAACCACACTTTTTATTTTTTAATATGCCTGAATTTACTCATTTACATCTACATACACAATATTCTATTCTTGACGGAGCTTCTGCAATACCGAAGTTAATGGAAAAAGTCAAAAAATCCGGAATGACTTCGGTTGCCATAACCGATCACGGCAATATGTTCGGCGTAAAATTGTTTCATAAAATCGCAAAAAAGAACGGGATTAAACCGATATTAGGATGCGAAGTATATGTTGCCAAAGAATCAAGATTCAGACGCGATAAGGAAAAAGATAAAAAATCAGACCATTTAATTCTTCTGGCAAAAAATGAAACCGGTTATCATAATTTAATAAAACTTGTTTCTCACGGTTGGATTGACGGATTTTACAGAAAACCGCGTATAGATTTTGAACTTCTTGAAAAACATGCCGAGGGTTTAATCGTTTCAACGGCATGCCTTGCAGGAGCATTACCGAGAGCGGTCATGAAAACCGACCTCGAAGAAGCCGAACAATTTATCAAAAAATATAAAGCTTTGTTTGGTGATGATTTTTACCTTGAAATGCAAAGGCACAAAACCGGCGTTCCGGAAAAAGATGAACGCACTTTAAAATTTCAAGAACAGGTTAATCAAGAAATTGTTAACTTTTCACAAAAATTCGGAGTAAAATATATCGCAACCAATGATGTTCATTTTATCAACAGTGAAGATGCCGAAGCACACGATATCTTAATTGCCTTAAGTACCGGCAAAGATTTGGACGACCCGACAAGAATGCAATATTCCGGAGAAGAATATTTAAAAACGCCGGAAGAAATGGCGGATTTATTTTCCGATTTCCCGGAAGCTCTTGAAAACACTCAAGAAATTGCCGAAAAAATCGAAGATTACGAACTTGACAGAAAACCGATAATGCCGGAATTTATTCTTCCGGAAAATTTCAATACCGAGGCAGATTATCTCAGACACATAAGCTATGAAGGTGCAAAATCTCGTTGGGGTGAAATTACCGAAGAAATAAAAGAACGTATTGATTTTGAGCTTGATACAATTATTAACATGGGATTTCCCGGTTATTTTTTAATTGTTTGGGATTTTTTGAAAGCAGCAAGAGAAATGGATGTTTCCGTCGGTCCCGGAAGAGGATCAGCCGCCGGCTCAGCCGTTGCCTACTGTTTAAAAATTACGGATATTGATCCCTTGAAATACAATCTTCTTTTTGAACGGTTTTTAAATCCCGACAGAATTTCAATGCCTGATATAGATATTGATTTTGATGAAGACGGAAGAGAAAAAGTATTAAAATGGGTAATCGATAAATACGGAGAAAATCGTGTTGCAAACATTATTACTTTCGGCTCCATGGCTGCAAAATCAGCTATTCGTGATGTTGCCCGAGTACTCCGACTTCCGCTTAACGAATCGGATAAATTGGCCAAATTAGTTCCCGAAAGACCCGGCATTACATTATCCAAAGCATTTAAAGAAGTCAAAGAGCTAAGAAATGCCCAATATTCGGATAATGAGCTTATCAAAAAGACAATGGTTTTTGCACAAACACTTGAAGGTTCGGTCAGGCATACAGGTGTTCATGCATGCGGAATTATCATCGGAAAAGACGACCTCGAAAATTACATTCCGCTCAGCACGGCAAAAGATTCAGACCTTAAAGTAACACAATACGACGGAAAGCACGTTGAGGATGTCGGTTTATTAAAAATGGATTTTCTCGGTTTAAAAACACTATCCATTATTAAAGATGCCGTTGAAAACATTAAACATTCAAAAGGTATTGAAATTGATATCGATAACATTCCGTTTGATGACGAAAAAACATTTGAACTGTATGCAAAGGGAGAAACCACTGCTTTGTTTCAGTTTGAATCTGACGGTATGAAAAAATATCTTAAAGATTTAAAACCAAACAAGTTTGATGACCTTATCGCAATGAATGCTTTATATCGTCCCGGCCCGATGGATTACATTAAAAATTTCATTGCACGTAAACACGGTAAAGAAAAAATAGTTTACGATCTTCCCGAAATGGAAGAAATACTTAAAGATACATACGGAATCACCGTTTTTCAAGAGCAGGTAATGTTACTTTCACAGCGATTGGCAAATTTCACCAAAGGACAAGCCGATTCTTTGCGAAAAGCCATGGGTAAAAAGATTAAATCAATGATGGATGACCTGAAAGTCAAATTCGTTGAGGGATGCAAAACAAACGGGCACGACGAAAAAGTCGTTGACAAAATTTGGCAAGATTGGGAAAAGTTTGCTCAATATGCTTTTAATAAGTCACATTCAACCGGATACGCTTATATATCTTTTCAAACAGCATACCTGAAAGCTCATTATCCGGCGGAATATATGAGTGCCGTATTGAGTCGTAATCTTTCCGATATTAAAAAAGTTTCACATTTTATGAGCGAAGCTCGCAGGATGGGTTTAGATGTTTTGTTGCCGGATGTAAATGAAAGTTTTAATAAATTTACGGTAAACGAAAAAGGCCAAATTCGTTTCGGAATGGGCGGAATTAAGAATGTCGGAACTTCAGCCGTCGAAGATATTGTTAAAGAAAGAAAAGAAAACGGAAAATTTACAAGCTTTTTTGACTTTATAGAACGGGTAAACTTATCTTCCGTTAATAAAAGAACTGTTGAAGCCTTGGTTTATGCCGGAGCTTTCGATGAACTTGAAAATTTTACCAGAAGCCAATATTTTGCGGAATCGGGAAACGAAGGATTAAATTTTATCGAAGAATGCTTAAAATACGGCGGTAAACTTAAAAACGGAAGCGACGAAAACCAAGCCAGCATCTTCAGTGCGGATAAAATTGAAATTAAAAAACCCGATATTCCGGAAACTGAAGAATGGAATAAATTAGACCGCCTGAAATTTGAAAAAGAAGTTATCGGCATTTACCTTTCGGAACATCCTTTGGATGAGTACGATCTTGAAATTTCCACCTTTTGTAATGCTGACGTTGAAGATTTAACGGATTTAAAAAAAATACAAGGGAAAGAAATCAGAATTGCTGCAATTATTAAAGATTTGTTTCAAGGCACGACAAAAACCGGAAAACCTTACGGCAGTATTACAATTGAGGGCTATAAAGCAGAATATCGTCTGTATCTTTTCGGACATGACTATGTAAATTTTCGTAAATTTTTTATTAAAGACACATCCGTTTTAATTACCGGAAAAGCTCAAAAACGATGGAATGCAACGGATGAAAGGGATCTTGAGTTTAAAATTACAACTATTGAACTTTTAACGGAAATAAAGGGTTCTATGATAAAGAAAATAACAATTTCAGTTCCTTTGGAAAAAATAACACCTTCATTTTCAGAAGATTTATCAGCCGTATTTAATAAAACAAAAGGAAAGCAATCCGTTGAGTTTTTAATTTACGATAAAGAAAAAAATATGTCTCTGCAGATGTTTTCAAGATCAAAAAAGACAAAAGTTAATAAAAAGCTGATTAGTAAGCTTCAAGAATTAAACGATATTGAAATAAACCTTTCATAAATATCGGTAGTTGAAAGTTAAAAGTATGAGGGTACTCCGAAAAGTCAAAAAGTGATAATTTAGTCATCCGATGAATTTGTAATTAGCTGATCATCAGTATAAATGAATATCGGTATTTTGCAAAATCATTCATCGGATGACTTTTCGGAGAAAAACATGTCCGTTTTATCAAATAAAAATGGTTCCGAATAAGCGCAAACAGTTTCTTAATTATTTTTTATTCCCGTTTTTCCTTTTAAACAGTTAGAATCATTGTATATTTGTCCTGAATGCAATTATCAAATAAACAGTTAATATTCTTATTATGAGCTCATTCGATGATAAAATAACCAAACACACCGAAAAAGTGATTGCCCTCTTAAATGATGAAAGAGAACGCATGCTTTCTCTTGATGAACTGAAAGAATTAGATTTAAGTCTGGGAATGACCAAAGACGAATGGGACAATATGATGGAACAAGCCGACAAAAATGTTGACCTTGCTCAAAATCATTTCTACTATAAAAACTACAGAGATGCTTATTCAACAGCAGAATCCGCTGTTTCGGTAAATCCGTATTTAACGCAAGCATTAATTCTTATGGCAGATGCCGCTCTAAAAATTTACGAAACCGAAGACGATGAAGATTTTTTACTGAAGGCGGAAAAACATGCAAAAGATGTCTTAAAACAAGCGCCTGCTGAAAACCGTGCCGTTGAAATTCTATCGGTTTTAAATACTTACAAGACATCTGAGAGAAAACAGAAAAAGAAGTTTCTGAAATATGTTTTAATCGGCGGCGGAATCCTTATAGTCATCCTTTCAATCATATTTCTAAAACCCAAAAAGGAAAAACCGACAGACCCTACAATTAAGTTTGAACTTATTGATGCCGAGGAAAATGCAAATGCCGCTTGGGCACAAGTTGAAAATGTTATTGCAAGACGCGACAAATTAATTCCGCAACTTTTTGCTGCCGTAAAAACTAACAATCAAGAATTTAACGATTTAGTTGACGAGCTTAAAATTCTTAAATCAAAAACAAAAAGCTTAAGCGGAAATGAAAAAATTGCTGCAGAAGCCGAATTGCAAAATAAATATCAAAAAATAACGGCTCTGATTAATTCTCAAACAAATTCCGATGCGGTTTCACCATTAATGATTCAGATTGAAGGTTCCTTCAACCGAATTGCCGTTGAAGGAAAACGGTATAACGAAACCGTGAAAAATTATAATATTTTAGTAAGAAAATACGGCGCGGATTATCCGGATTTCAAACTTAAACAGTATTTTAACGGCCAATAAATATTTGTATTATGAAAAAACGCAATTTTTTTATTTTAACTTTTCTTCTTTGGGGAATAACCGGTTTTTCACAATATACCGTAAATACCGTTCCCGATCCGAAAAAATCAGGTCCGGGTTTTGTTTCAAATCCGGATAATATTTTAAGTAATAATGATGTTTTTATCATTGATTCTTTAATTCAAGAAGTTCAAGATTCTGCCAAAGCACAAATTGCCGTTGTTGTTCTGCAATCAATCGGTGATGTTGTTCCGAAAACTTTTGCAACGGAGCTTTTTAACTATTGGCATGTGGGAGATGCCGAAACAGACAACGGCTTGCTGATTCTCTTAGTAATGGACCAAAGAAGAGTTGAATTTGAAACGGGTTACGGCACGGAACAAATTTTACCCGACGTAAAATGTTATGAAATTCAACAAAACTATATGGTTCCGGAGTTTAAAGCAGGAAACTACGGGAAAGGACTTGTTAAGGGTGTCAGAGTATCCGTAAATCTGTTACTCAACAAATCGGAAGACATAAAACCGATGAAATCGACAAAACAAACACCGGAAAATACTCTGTATAATGATGATTCTTCAGACAATGATTATCATTATCGGTCTTCAAAACTAAGTGAATTTCAAGTTTTTTATTTGACGGCATGTATTACTGCAATATTTCTGTTTTTTGTTTTACTCTTAATTTCCGTTTTCAACAAAGATTTTTTTGCCCGTTATCAAATATTAAGAATTTTCAGATTGTATTTTTGGTTTATTCTTTTCCCGATTCCTTTTATCGGTATTTATTTCTGGGTAAAATTTTTAACTGAAAAATGGCGAAACACGCCGAGAGTAAGTGCAAAAACCGGAAAAATAATGCACAAACTTTCGGAAACAGAGGATGATAAGTTTCTTGAAAAAGGACAAATTGCAGAAGAAATCGTAAAATCTGTTGATTACGATGTCTGGATTTCGGATGAAGAAGAGGATGTTTTGATTCAAAAATACAAACGCCGGTTTTCTAAATACAATGCATGCCCAAAATGTAAATACAAAACCTATTATAAGGTTTATGATAAAGTCATTACTTCGGCAACATATTCAAGTTCCGGAACGGGTGAACGTTTATACAAATGTACAAACTGCGGACATTCCAAAAAAATCCGATATACCGTTCCGAAAAAAACGCGAACCTCATCGTCCGGCTCAGGTTCCTCATCTTGGAGCGGCGGAAGTTCTTCTTGGTCTTCCGGAGGAAGCTCATCGTGGGGCGGCGGCAGCTCGGGCGGCGGCGGTGCCGGAAGCAGTTGGTAATTATTTTTGTGTTTTTTAATTTCTTTTGTAAGTTTGCATATTTACTTATTTAAATACATTGATATGAAAGCATTGCAAATTTTACTTATTCTTATTGCTTTATCTTTTACGACTAAAGCTCAAACATTTGAAGACATAAACGCTTCACTTCCCGGTTTAACTTTTTCCGTTTCATCATTTGGGGATTTTGACGGTGACGGAGATTTAGATTTATATCTTTCCGGCTATGATGATTCTTATACTGTTTCGGGGGGAGTATATGTCTATGATAACGGAACTTATACCTTATCCGCAACCGCAAATGTTCCGCCTGTATATATGGGTTCTGCAGATTGGGGAGATATTGACGGTGATAATGATTTGGATATTGTTGTTATGGGAGCAGATCCGTCTTATACCGATACTACCGAAGTATTTCGAAATAACGGAGACGGAACATTTACGAATTTAAGCGCCGGACTTCCGTCAGCAGAACAAGGAGAAGTTCGTTTTGCCGATATTGACGGCGATAATGATCTCGACATTACATTAACAGGTATCGGTGCCGCCGACCGTATTACAAAGTTTTTTACAAACGACGGAGCAGGAAATTTTACCGAAATGACATCTCTTAATCTTCCCGGAATGAATATGGGGCGCATTAAATGGGCGGATTATGATAATGATGCCGATTTAGATTTTGTACTAAGCGGTTTTGACGACGGAACAGGCGGAAGTAATACATTCTATTCTGAGATATACACGAATAACGGCGACGGTACTTTCTCTGTTTCGGGAATTTCTTTGCATCAAGGATGGCTCGGCGATAGCGAATGGGGTGATTATAACAGTGACGGAAATATTGATTTAATCATTTCCGGAGCGGGCGGTGACGGAAGCGAACGATTTACTTTATTATATAAAAATAACGGAGACGGCACATTTACGGAATTAAATCCCGGCTTTCCCGGAGTTTCTCACAGCAGTATCGAGTGGGCTGATTTTGACGGAGACGGTGATTTAGATGTTTTCATCGTAGGCGAAACAACAACACCCGGTGACGGTAACAGTATTTCAAAAATCTTTAATAATGACGGAAATGACTTGTTTTCAGACAGCGGCTCAGATGTTTTTAATTATTCTTATTACGGTGACGCCGACAGCGGTGACATTAACGATGACGGAAAAACAGATTTGGTCATTACCGGTTATTCCGATGCCGGCTATGCGGCTCAAAGTTCTGCCGTATATTTAAATACAAGCCCGATATCTGTTTCCGGTTTAAAAAAGAATAACATCAGTATTTCTCCTGTCCCCGCAAAGGAATATATAACTGTTTTCTGTCCGGAAAACATTAATAAGCTTGTGATTTATGATGTTTCAGGCAAAACTGTATTTTCGCAAAATGTTGCCGGACAAAATGTTACAATTAACACTTCCGGTCTTTCTTCAGGTGTTTATTTTGTAAAAATTCTTACAGGAACTCAAACAATCTCCGAAAAAATAATAATTGAATAAATAGTGCCTTAGCATTGAAAAATTAAATTGTTATATAACAAAAATTAAATTTAACCGTTTTCTGATTTTGAAAGCGGTTTTTTTTATTTTTGCAGGAATTCAATTTAAAAAAATCATAAAAAAGAAAATATTATGGCAGTAACAGAAGTAACAGACGCAACATTCGAAGAAATTGTATTAAAATCAGAAATTCCTGTTATGGTTGATTTATGGGCGGTTTGGTGCGGTCCGTGCCGAATGATACATCCGATTATCGAAGAATTATCGGAAGACTATACCGGCAAAGCATTAATGACAAAACTTGATGTGGATAACAACCGAAAAACAGCAATGAAATACGGGATTCGCAATATTCCTACGGTCCTTTTTATTAAAAACGGAGAAGTTGTCGATAAGCAAGTCGGTGCCGTTCCGAAAAAGAAGTTTCAGGATAAATTAGAAGCTATTTTATGATAAGCAACCAAGCCTGTCAGGGTTTAAAACCCTGACAGGGTTAATGGTGCCACGCTGCAGTGGCACGGATACAAAAAATAATGGCTTTAGTTTAGAATAGCGTTGGTTGTTGTAAGGTGCTTAGCAACTGTTACTTATAACAACACTTTTTAATAAATCAGAGACAGAATAAAATTAAAATAGTTGCTTAGCACCTCAATTAGTCTAATAACAACGGAATATTAAACCAAAGCCAAAATAATTTATAAATCTGAGAGCTTACAGAACTTGTTTAACAAACTCGTATTTTGAAAAACATAAACGACATAAGCGAATTGAAACAATTCGGAAACCTTGAATTACTTGCCAAACAAGTTGTTGAAGGTTTTATTACCGGCTTGCACAAAAGCCCGTTTCACGGTTTTTCGGTCGAGTTTTCGGAACATCGTTTATACAATACCGGTGAATCAACAAAAAATATTGACTGGAAATTGTACGGCAAAACCGACAAACTGTTTGTGAAACGTTACGAAGAAGAAACCAATTTGCGCTGTCGGATAATTTTAGATACCTCTTCTTCAATGCTGTTTCCGTTTCATGATAAACACATTCAAAGCAAATTAACTTTTTCGATTTTAAGTGCTGCAGCACTCATTAATTTATTACGCAGACAGAGAGATGCTGCGGGCTTAACTTTTTTTTCGGAAGATATTGAATTACATACGCAAGCAAAAATGTCTTCGACACACAGCCGTTTGTTGTATGCACATTTAAATAAACTTCTTTCTGAAAATCACCCTTTAAACAAAAAAACAAATCCCGCACAATTGCTGCATTTAATTTCAGAAAAAATTCATAAGCGTTCTCTCGTTATTATTTTCAGTGATATGTTCAGTTCCGAAGAGCCGGAAAAATTGTTTTCGGCTTTGCAACATTTAAAACATAATAAGCACGAAGTGATTTTATTTCATGTTACGGATAAAACACATGAGACTGATTTTCAATACAATAATCGCCCATATAAGTTCATTGATATGGAAACAGGTGAGACAATAAAACTTAATCCGAATGAAATTCGTGATTTTTATACGGCATCGTCTCAGTCTTATATTGAAGAATTAAAACTGAAATGCAGTCAGTACAAAATTGATTTTGTGCAAGCCGATATTAATTCGGATTTTAAAGAAGTTCTTATTCCTTATTTAATAAAACGCAAAAAAATGCGTTAATCCGTGATTTATTTTATTTGATATTCATTGTTGTCCGATTAATAAAAAACATGCGAAAATACGAAACATTTATTTATTATATCCCTGT
>JAOZQB010000026.1 GCA_029932445.1 Bacteroidales bacterium
TTATTGTATTAACCCACCGGCGTTCGTTTCCACCGAGTGCCGCCATATTATCTTTTTTATGTAAATTCAATTTAACCGTTAATTATATGTTATTTGTTGAACAGATTCCGAAACAATATCTGTCAAACTATCCGATTCTGTATAGTTTCGAGCAGAACTGAACAAATAATCTTCCTGATTTTTAATAATTAATATCGGATTATTCCCCGCATAAACATAAGGACTTTGAAAATTATACTTCTCAGCTAACGGATCCGGCACGTTCCACCTGCCGATTTGTGCATTATAAAACTGAGCCTCGTATCGCAGCAATCCGAACATACCATTTTCAGTGATTTATTGTACAATCAGTTTTGTATTATAAATTTCCGAATGATTATTTGTAAGTCTTAAAAAATAAATCCCTTTTGTAAGATTTTCAATATTCAAAATATCATCGGTGAAATTATTTACAAAATAAATTTGTTTGCCCTGAATATTATAGATTTCAAGTGTGTATATTTCTGCGGGATTTCTTATGAAATCAATATGAATGTAATTTTTAGCAGGATTAGGCCGGATGTGAAGTGTTTTCTTCTCATTCGTGTTAACGGAACCGGAAAGATTGCCGAAAACGGGTCGTATCATTAAACTGCCTTGTTCTGCAGAAGGAATCCATTCACCGGAAATGTTGTAGAAGACTTTATCGTTATTTACGGTATTGTAATCAAAGCCGATATTTAATTTATCTTCAGTCGTTTGTGTCCATCCGATAAAAAAATCATCGCTAATTTGAACGGGCTCTTCAAATTCATAAAAATGAAATTTATTCAGTTCATCTTCGTATTCCGGTCGAATGCCTTCAATCGTTTTCAGAGTATCACCGGGTAAACCGTCGTCGTCAACATTCCAAATATAAATCCAAAAATATTCTTGAGAAGCATCTTGAAATGCTTGGGTGAAATACATAGATACACCGGTTAAATAATCTTGTTTTAAAGGTGCATATTTCAAGGCAACTTGTCCGTATTTTGTACCGTTTCCGTAAATGCCGTATCCGGCTTCGGCACTGCCGTCATCGTAAGCATAATAGTTTTTAAATGTTTGAATGTAAGAAACCGAATTGTTTTGAACAGAATCGTAAGTATCCGTAACAATTCGTGCAGTTAGTTTAAAATCAGAAGAATTATTTGTATTTTCCGGAAAAGAAAACGGTTGTCCGGATAAGCTTATGTCAGATTGTTGTGAAGGCGAAGGTGTATATGTTCCGGCATACCAATATTGATTTTCGGAATTTCCGTTTAAATCTTCCAAAGTAAAATTCAAACTGTCAATTAGTCGCATCACATTATCGTTATTTTTAAAAGCAATGTTAATATCCGGTTTTAAAGTTTGTGAGCTTGTTTCTTTATAATGCTTCCAAGGGACGGATTCATAATTTGTTAACAGAGAGTGTAGGGGAGCATTAAAAGCAATATCCCGAAATACGGTATCATTAATTGTTCTGTCTTTGTTCAAATAAACATAATCGATATGCCAAAAATCACAATTAGTTGCTAAACTAGGATAAACGGATGTCCCGAAACTTGCATAATTTCTGAATCTGAATTGAAAATTACTTTTAAGATATTTAGCTTCGTTAACAGCTAATATTACAAATGTAAAATCCTTATTATCAGATCCCGCAACCGACCATACTTTATTCCATTGTCCGTCATCGGGAGCGTAAAATTCTAAAAATAAAGAATCATTTAGTTCCGGTGCATCACCAATTCCTTGCGGTTGATAAAAAAAGCTTAAAAATATAGTTGTATTCCCGGGATAATTTAAATTAATCGGTTGTGAGGTTAACGAATCGGCAATAAATTCAGTATTGTAATCGGCAGTTTCATATATTTTACCCTGTGAATCAACGGCATCCATCGTTGCAACACCTATTGAGGGCGGATTAATTGCTAATGTATTGTTAATATATGCGGTTTGGTCTTGCCAAAGATTTGAATTCGGAAACATATTGCTGTCGGAAAAATCATCCCAAAAAGGTAATTCTAAAGGATCTTTGCTTGCCGTATATTTTTTTTCGGAATTCGGATGTTTTTTAAGATAAGATTCTATTTGAGGATTGCTGTTTAGTGAAATTGTATATTCTTGAGCAAGAATATCAAACGTGAATAATAAACTTATGAGAACAGAAAGAAAAATTTTCATTTAAAAAAATATTTAATAAATCATATCAAGAACGTAAAAGCACCCGGAATATTTTAATTATTTAATATTTAATGAATCGGAATGTAAACTTAACCAAATATCGATTTGTTCTCCGGGTTGATACACAATGTTTGGTTTTGGTCTTTGCCTGATTACTTTTGCTGCAATGCTGTCATCCTGTGTTTTAACTGTTTTGTCATATAAAACCGTGCCTATATTTAACATGAAATCGGCGGCTTCCAATTCTGCTTCTTCCAAGGTTAATCCGTAAATATCAGGTGTAACGGTATTCCCCAAATCTTGTGATTTTCCGAGAACAAGCTCTATGCCAGCACCTTGAGGAATTTCTGTTCCCGGTTTGATATCTGCATTTTTGTATTTTTGTTTTAAAACGACATTATCAAAAATAGAAGGTTCATAGCTTAGTTTTCCTATTCTTAAGCCGTATGTTTCAATATCTGCTTTTGCTTGTACTAAAGTTGTGCTGATGAAATTCGGCATTTTTATAATTTTCGGTAATACCGATTTTATCGTAACAAAAATTTTTCTGTTTTCTTTTACTTTAATATCAGGCGGAGGATTCTGGTCTATAATAGTCCCTCTTTTTCCGGGACCGCTATAAACCGAATCAATGATTTCAATTCGAAGATTTTTTGCATTTGCAATTTCTCGGGATTGATTTATTTTCATTCCCGAAAAATCGGGAACAGAAAGGGTTTGACCGTGATGAGTTGAAATTCTCAAACTTAAAAACGTAAATGATAAAATGAGAATGATAACGGATAATGCAATTCCGTAGTGAATTAAGAATTTCTTTTGTATAATAAAACTAATAAACTTTTTGAATTTCATGTTTCCCCTTTCAGTTGAAAAAATATTTCAGAATTAAGTTTTGCAAAAATAACTAAATTAATCAAATTTATCTAATATTTGATTTTTACGATTTAGTTTTTTTAACTTTGTCAAAATTTTTCAAAATGGTACACGGAAAGTATAAATATAATCCCGAAACTTTAGAGTTTGAAAATAACGAACGAACTAAAAGAGAAAAACAATTAATAAGCGTTTTGTCTGTTTTCATAGGTTCGTTAATTATTGCCGTAAGTATATTTTTTGTTTTTGTATTATTTTTTGATATTAATATTAAGAAACAAAAAGCTACTGAAAATCAGATTCTTGAAGAGCAATATAATAAATTAATGGCGCGTAAAAAACAGAATTATCAATATTTACAAGAATTGATAAAAAAAGATGAAATTATTTATCAGTCAGTTTTTAAAAGTTTACCGGATAATTCTGCTTTTGAAAATAAGAATCCGTATTTAAAATTTTCTGAAAAAGACACGAAATCAATTGTTGAAAATAATTCGGAAAGACTCTTAAAAAACAGAAATGCTGCTAAAAATGAAAAAACTGAATTTTCCGAATTTTACAAACAAGTTTTAAATTCTGTTGATAAGTCAATGAAAGATATACCGTCCATTCAGCCGGTTTATAATTCTGATTTTAAATATCCCGTGTACGGATACGGCGAACGAATTGATCAAGTCTATAAATCATTGGTTTTTCATCCGGGAATTGATTTTGCCGTTCCCGAAGGTACTGCTGTTTTTGCTTGTGCCGACGGTAAAGTGGAGAAATCGGGAAGAAAAAGAGGTTTAGGAAAACGCATTGTAATTAATCATAAAAACGGTTATAAAACGGTTTATGCGCATTTGGATAAATTGAACGCAGGTGTGGGGAAAACCGTAAAAAAAGGTCAAAAAATCGGAACTGTCGGTATGACCGGGAAATCATTAATTCCGCATTTGCATTATGAAATAAGATTTCATGATAAACCCGTTAATCCCGTAAATTATTTCTTTCTTGATTTAAATCCGATAAAATTTGCTCAAATTGTTTCCGAAAGTAAAAAATCCGGATTGAGTTTAGATTAATTTATTCGGATGAAAATCTGACTTCTGCTCCGTTCACATAGGTCTTAATTTTATATTTCTCGCCTTCGTTAATCGGGTTCATTCTCAAATCAACAGAACGAATGCTGAGGCAATTTGCAAATTCGGGCGGAAGTTTTGTTAATTGATTTCCGAAAAGATTTAAAATTGATAAGGATTCCATCATTCCTATCTCTTTAGGGATTTCAGTCAATTGATTACCAAATAAATCCAATTCTTCAAGGAACATTAAATTTCCGATTTCGGAAGGTAAAGTTTTAAATTTATTATCACTTGCCGAAAGCTTATTTAAATTGGGTATTTCAGTAACAACAGAAGGAAAAGTCTCAAAATTATTGGAGCTGATGTCTAAAATAATTAAATATTCAAGCTTGCTGAGACTTGCAGGAAGTGAATCCAAAAAGTTTCCGTGAAAATTAATATCGGAAAGATTTCTGATATCACCTATTTCTTTCGGAATTATTTTCAGATTATTGTTGCCTGCAGAAAGTTTTATCAAGTTTTCCATTTTTCCGATTTCTTTCGGAAGCTTACTTAAATTTACATTTTGATTAATGTCTAATTCTGTTAAATTTTTTAATCCTCCGATACTTTTCGGAAGCCTTTCTAATTTATTTTTAGCAGCAAAAAGCGTAACAAGATTTTTTAAGTTTCCGATATTTTCGGGAAGTTGTGTAATACTGTTTGATTCAATACTTAATACTTCAAGATTCGGCAGATTACAAATAGATTTCGGCAATGAGCTTAAATTATTTTGTCTTAAATCAATGTATTGCAGTTCTTTTAATTCTCCGATATCTTCGGGAACAGAGGAGATTTCGTTATCCCTTAAATCTAACATTTGTAAATGCTTAAGGCGTTTAATTGCTTTCGGGATAACAGAAATACTGTTTCTTGCCAATTTTAAAATCTCAAGATTTGTTAATTCTCCGATTTGATAAGGAAGTTTTGAAATATTATTATCTTCTAAATTTAATGATTGTAAATTAGAGAATTTAACAATTTCTTTCGGGATAACAGGCGTATTTATTAAACTTAAAATGTAAACACTTTCGGGCTTTTTAAGGGCTATCTCCATTGATGTATATTCAAGGGCATTTTGAAGTTCGTTTGTATTCAGGCGCATATTTATATCACAGTTCACTAATGAATCACGCAATTCTTTTATTTGTTTTGAAGGGATTTTATTTCCTCTTAAATCAAGATATTTCAGTGTGTCCATTTCAAGCAGTCCTTTGGGAAGAGCTTTTATTTTGTTAAATCCGAAATTTATTCGCGTGAGATTAGTTTGTTCAAAAATAACCGGATGAAAAGCATCCATTTTATTGTATTCCATATCCAACTCTTCCAAATTTTTAAGGTCTTTAATTTTGTCGCTTAAAGCCGTTATTTTATTTTTATTCAGAATTAAAACTTTAAGCTTAGGAATTTTTACAATGCTTTTCGGGAATTCAATAAGTTTATTTTTACTTAAATCTAATATTTCTAATATTTCTAATTTGCTGAGATTTCCGACTTCTGCAATTTTATTATATGAAAGATTTATTTTTTTTAAATTGTGTAATTTTGAAATTTCTTTAGGTATTTCTATAATTCTGTTATGCGAAAGATTTAATTCTGTTAAGTTAATGAGTTCAGGAAAATTTTTAGGTAATTTGGTAATTTTATTATTAGTGAGATTTAATATTCTTAAATTTTTAAGATTTCCGAAATTATTCGGAAGTTCTTTTAATTGATTCTCTTCAATAATTAATGTTTCCAGTTTGGTTAATTTAGCAAAACTTGAAGGAAGTTTCTTTAAGTTATTATAACTTAAGTCCAGATAAACTAAATTTTCCAGATCTCCGATATTTTTCGGCAGATTATCCAAATAAGCATTGTTTAAATCGAGTGAATCTACATTTTCCGGATCGGCCAATGCAATGTTTATATTATAATAAACTTGTGATTTTGCTTGATTAGACAAGAAAACAATAACAGCAAAAATGAAAATAAAGCGACTTAAGATTTTCATATGTATTTTATATTGAGGTTGTTTTAATCTGACGAAAGTAAAATTTTTTTTTAAATTAATCAATTTTGATTCCTAATATTGTAATATCATCTCTTTGATTTGTTTCCTTTTTATGAGAATTTAAGATTTCTGTTATTTTTTCTTTTTGTTCTTGTAAAGGCAGTTCAGCAATTTCAGTCAGTATTTTTTGAAATCCCGAAGTTCCTATTTTTTTCCCTTCGGATGAATTTTGATCAATTATGCCGTCTGATAAAAGATAAATGACGTCATCTTTTTCGCTTGTTATTTTTTTATTTGTAAAGGGAATATCATCATCAAAATAACCGCCGATTGTTTTAATATCTCCGCGAATTTTTGTTACCGTATTTTTTCTTTTTGAATAGATAAATAAAGATTGTTTCGCACCGCTGAAAATAATTTTTGTTTTTTTGTCAGGCGTTTTTTCTAATCGGATTAATGAAATATCCATTCCGTCTTTATTACCCGATAATTTTTGTTTTAAGGCAAGTTTTACGGAAAGATTCATTTGTTCGAGAATTTCAGAGGGTAAGTTAATGTTTTTTTCAGATACGATATAATTCAACAATCGGGCACCTATCATACTCATAAAAGCACCGGGTACACCATGGCCAGTACAATCAACTACGGCATAAAAAATATAGGGGCTGTCATCTTTTGCAGAAAACCAATAAAAATCTCCCGATACAATATCTTTGGGTAAATAAATTAAGAAAAAATTATTTTTTGAAAGCATATTCCCGTGAGTAGGAAGTATGGCATTTTGAATTGTTTTGGCATATCTTAAACTTGAATTTATTTCTTCTCTTTGTTTTTCAAGTTCATAATTTTTCATTTCCAATAATCTGCCTGTTTGAACTCTGTCAGTAATATCTGTATCTACTACAATAATACTTTGAATATTTCCTTTTAAATCAGTGATTGCTTTAATATTCGTTTTAATCCATATTTTTTCACCTTTTTTATTTAAAGCTGAAAATTCATAACTTCCGGATGTCCTGTTTTTAATAGTATTTTTAATAACACGGGACATTTCAACATAATTTGTAGAATTCTTTGATGCTTCAAAAATATTCGGATATTTCTTTTTAAATTCCTTAAAACTAATATCATAGAGTTTGTCAAAACCTTTATTTCCCCATTCAAAATTACCGTCCTTATCAAGCATAACAACAGCATTATTTGTTTCATCAACAGCTGTTTTCAGATGCATTAAGTCCTCATTGATTTGATACATTTGTTCGGTTTGCGATTTAATCTCTTCATTTTGCTGAATTATTTCGTAATTTTTTTCCAGTACTATTTTTCTGTTCTTTTTAATCGCAATATATAATTTATTTTTAATTCTTAATTGTCTGAAAATGAATATTGTTAAGAAGATTCCCAGTAATATTATAATAGATGCGGCAATTATTAACCAAATAATAATTCTTATTTTTTCAGATTGGTGTTCTTGAATTACCTGACCGGTTTTATTTCGAATGTTGAGTGTATTTATTTTCTTTTGTTGCAGATTATTTTCAAATAAAATTTTTTGTTTTGCAACTTTTTCGTTAAATTTAGTTTGTGCTAGACTGTCTTTTATTTCGGAATATTTTTTATAATATCTTAAAGCTTTCAAATAACTATATTTTTTTTCATAATAAAGAGAAAATGTTTTATAATAATCCTCACTAAGAGATTTCTGAGAATTTTCTTTAAGCAACAATTGTTCTTGTTTGAGAAAAGAATATGCATTACTGAGATTATTATCGGCAATATTTACTTTTGCAAGATTGTTAATAATATAAATTTCGGATTCTAAGGAAGCTTTATTTTCATATATTTGATATGCTTTATTATAATAGGATATAGATTTTTTATATTGTTTTAATTTAAAATAAACATCGCCGAAAAAGGTGTAATTTTCGGCAATTTTCTCTTTATTTCCCGTAATTTTTAATAAAGGCAAAGCTTTTTTAAAATATTCTAAAGCTTTAGTATATTTGTTCATTCCGGTATATAAATATCCTAAATTAAGGTATATCGATGCTTTTGTATTGATATTATTTGTTTTATTTGCTAATGCTAAAGTTTTAAGAAAGTATTCTTCAGCAGTTGTATTATCTTTCATTTCTTGGTTTAATAATCCGAGATTATTATATGTTTTCATTACGGCAAGAGTATCTTTTAAGTTCTGAAATAATTTTAATGATTTTGATAAAGCGATTAAACTTTTATCATAAAAGCCTAACTCATCATAAATTAATGATAAATTGTTTAATGCTGCAGCTTCGCGATAAATCAATCCGTATTGTTTGCTTTTTTCGATACTCTGTTGAAATTTTTTTAAAGCTTTTGCATATTTTCCCATATCCTGATAACACAATCCGATATAGTTGTATGCTCTGACTTCTTTTTTAGGATTATTTAACTCATTCGGATGGTTTATGATTTTATTAAAATAAAATATTGAAGAATCTCTGTTTTTTAAATAGTATAAAATTCGTCCTTTCAAATATTCAGCTTGTAAATAAAATTTATTCAAAGTATCTTTTACGGAATAAATTATTTGATTTGTATAAAATAATGCACTGTCAGGATTTGATTTGCAGTTCTGTTCCGAAAATTCTAAAATTTTAATAAGTTCTAAAGTATCTGAATTATCAATATTTTGTTTGGTGTTTTGACTTAAAATGAAAGAAGGAAAAATAAAATATCCTGAAACAGAAATGAATAAAAAAAGGCCGTATTTTAGTATTTTTATTTTCATAATAATTAATACCCTTGCAATATAGTAAAAATACCATATAAAAAAGATGATTTTTGATTAAAAGTCAATCATTTTCCGTAAAAAAATTAAATAATTTCTGCAACAATAAAAGTACTTCCGCCTATAAAAATTAAATCTTCCGGTGATGCACTTTGTTTTGCTGCTTTAAATGCATCTTTAACCTTTAAAAATTTGTTTCCGATTAAATTAAATTTTTCGGCTTTTTTTGATAATATGTCTTCATTCAAAGCTCTGGGTATTTGGGCTTTGGTAAAATAATATAGGGCATCAACAGGAAGTAAACTTAAAATAGTATCAATATTTTTATCGTTTACCGTTCCGAAGATAAAATGTAATTTTTTATAAGCCGTGTTTTTTATTTGAGAGATAATTTCTTTTATGCCGGCTTCATTATGTCCGGTATCAGCAATTATTAACGGATTATTTCCCAGTATGTGCCATCTGCCCTTAAAATGTGTATTCTTTGTTACATTCGAAATCCCTTTATAAATCGTTTCTTCCGAAATATAAAATTGATCTTTAAGAATATCAATCGTCTTTAAGGCACAAATAATATTTTTCTTTTGATAAGCACCGATTAAATCCGTTTTTAAATTAAAATATACCGATTTCATGTTTTTGTTAATATTCAGAATCTGCTTGTAATCAGTGCTTAACATTTGATATTCACAGCTTAACTCTTTGTCTGCAAAGTAAATCGGTGCATTTTTCTCTTTTGCTTTTGTTATAAATACGTCTGCAATTTCTTCTTGAAATTCACCAATAACGACAGGCGTGTTTTCTTTAATAATACCGGCTTTTTCTTGTGTAATCTCGGCTAATGTTTCTCCTAAAAATTGCGTATGATCATAACTGATGTTGGTAATTACGGAAAGAATCGGATTAATAATATTCGTAGAATCTAATCTGCCGCCCAAACCGACTTCAATAACGGCTATGTCAACATTTTGATCTGCAAAATAGTCAAAAGCCAATGCAACGGTCATTTCAAAAAAAGACGGTTGAAGTTTTTCAAAATACGATGTATTCTTTTCTACATAATCAATAATTTTTTTTTCAGAAATCATATTACCGTTAATCTTTATGCGTTCTCTGAAATCTTTTAAATGCGGAGAAGTATACAATCCTGTATTATATCCGGCCGTTTGAAGAACAGATGCAAGAATATGTGAAACCGAACCTTTCCCGTTAGTTCCTCCGATATGAATTGTTTTAAATTTATTTTGAGGATTCCCGGAATGTTCACAGAGAAGAAGAATGTTATCTAAATTCTTTTTAAAGGCAATCTTACCTTGTCTTTGATACATAGGTAATTTACTGAAAAGATATTCCAAAGTTTCTTTGTAATTCATGAAGTAAAAAATATTGAACGGTAAATGCAAAATTAAAATAAACATCGGAATACTTTGAAACAGAAAAAAGAATATTTAAATTTGGGCTTTGACTTTATACTAAATTACAAAACAATATTATGGCAAAAAAAACATTTATTTTGGATACCAATGTCATCCTTCATGATTATTCAAGTTTATTGCAATTTGAAGATAATGATGTAGTTATACCGATTACGGTGCTTGAAGAATTGGATAATTTTAAGAAAGGCAGTGAGGAGATTAATTATCATGCACGTGAATTTATGCGCGAATTGGATAAATTAGCCGGAGATAAATTATTTAACGGAGGTATAGAACTCGGAGAAGGTAAAGGTATTTTAAAAATTGAACTCGGAAAACCCTATTCCGATGAGATGAAAGCCTCTTTTTCAGAAGATAAGCCGGATCACAGAATTCTCTCTGTAGCAGATTATTATACTAAGAACTTTCCTGATAAAAATGTTGTTCTGGTAAGTAAAGACATAAATCTCAGAATGAAAGCTAAGTCACTTGGCATTAAAGCTGAAGATTATAAAACTGATGTTGTAAGAAATATTGAAGCACTTCAAAAAGAAGTTAATTTATATGATAATATTGATGATAAATTAATTTCACGAATGTATCAGGAAGATTCAGGTTTACCTTTGTCTGAATTTAAGCTTGACCCGAAACCGAACATGAACAGTTTTTTTATTTTAAAAGGCGGAACTTCCAGTGCTTTGGCAAAATTTAATCATGTCGAAGAAACAATCGTAAAAGTCAGTAAAAAAACGGCTTACGGTATTAAACCGAGAAATGCCGAACAGACATTTGCCATGGAAGCTTTACTTGATGATAAAATTAAATTAATTTCATTGATGGGAAAAGCAGGAACCGGAAAAACCTTATTAGCATTGGCTTCAGCATTACAGCAAAGGCGTGATTTTGAGCAAATTATGCTCGCTCGTCCGATTGTTGCTTTGGCAAATAAAGACCTTGGTTTTTTACCCGGTGACGAAAAAGCAAAGATTGGCCCGTATATGCAACCTCTGTTCGATAATCTTACCGTAATTAAACATCAGTTCGGAAAGCAAAGTAAAGATTATGCTCGCGTTGATGAGTTATTAAAAGAAGAGAAATTAGTTATTACTCCTTTAGCTTATTTAAGAGGACGAAGTTTGTCAAATGCCTATTTTATTATCGATGAGGCTCAGAATCTTACTCCTTTGGAAGTAAAAACCATTGTTACCAGAGCCGGTGAAGGAACTAAAATCGTTTTTACGGGCGATATAAATCAAATTGATTCACCGTATTTAGATTCAAAATCGAACGGATTGTCTTATTTAACAGACCGAATGAAAGGTCAGGATATATTTGCTCATATTAATCTAATGAAAGGTGAAAGGAGCTATTTGGCTGAGTTAGCAAGTGATTTGTTATAATTTTCAGTTTAAAAATTTATAGAGGAACAATTTTAAAAATTGTTCCTTTTTTTGTTTTAAAAGTTATAAAAAATTGTATTTTTACGGATATTCTTAAAACACGAAATCATGAAAAAATTTCTGAAAATTACATTTATTATAATAATTATTCTTGTAGCCGTTATTATTTTTCTGCCGATGATTTTTAAAGGAAAAATAATTGAAGCAGCAAAAAATGAAGCCAATAACAGTTTAAATGCAAAAGTTGAGTTTGCGGATATCAATTTATCTTTGATAAGTAATTTTCCGAATATTACGGCAAAAGTTGAAAACTTGACAATTACGGGTGTTGATACTTTTGCGCTTGATACATTAGTCTATTTTGAGAATTTTACGGCCACTTTGGATATAATGAGCGTGATTTCCGGTGATGAAATAAAAGTAAAGCGAATTATTTTAAATAAACCGAATATTTATATTAAAATTCTGGAAAACGGATACGCAAATTACGATATTGCAAAAGAAGATACTGCCGCAACGACAGAAACTGATACGGTAAATGAAGAATCTGCATTTAAGGTCAATTTGGATAAATTTGAAATTAAAAACGGAAATATCACATACGATGACAAAGAAGGTGATGTTTTTGCGCAACTCAAAAATTTGAATTTTCTTTTATCCGGTGATATGAGTGAGACACTCACCAATTTAAAAATCGAAATGACATCGGATACAATGACCGTTAAATCCGGAGGAATAAAATATCTGAATAAAGTAAAAACGGCTTTTAATTCCGAATTACAGGCTGATTTGGAAAACTCGATTTATACTTTTAAAGAAAATAATTTAAAATTGAATGAAATAGATTTGGGTTTTGACGGGAAAGTTGAAATGCCTTCCGATGACATCGTATTGGATTTAACCTTTAAAACGAAAAATACAAAATTTAAAGATGTTTTATCAATGATTCCGGTTATTTACAAAACAGATTTTGAAGATGTTGAAACCTCCGGAAATTTTAAAATGAACGGTTATGTTAAAGGAACATACAATGATACAAATATGCCTGCGTATGGCGTGAAATTATTGGTTTCAAATGCAAAATTTAAATATCCGGATTTACCGAAGTCCGTAAATGATATTAACATAAATTTAAAATTAGATGCCAAAGAAGGAAGTGGTGATGATATGACAATTGACATAAAAAAAGCATCTTTAACAACTGCAGGAAATCCTTTTAAAATGAATGCTTTTATCAATATGACGGCAGCCGATATCGGAATGAGCGGAAAGGTAAACGGTAAAATAGATTTAAATTCTGTGAAAGATGTTGTTCCGCTTGAAGATATGACATTTTCCGGAATTATTACCGCAGATATCGGTTTTAAAGGAAACTTATCAGATATTGAAAATGAAAATTATGAAAAATTTGATGCAAAAGGAAATCTCGGAATCGAAAATATGGATATTACTATGTCTGATATGCCGAAAATTGACATCCAAAAAGCTGATATGTATTTTTCACCTCAATTTATTGATTTAAAGCAATTTGATATAAAGGTCGGGAAAAGTGATTTTCATATGAAAGGAAAAGTTAATAATATTTTTTCGTATGTATTTAAAGATGAATTACTGAGCGGAACTTTCAATTTAAACTCTGATTATATTGATGTTGACGAACTAAGCGGAACCGGTGAAACGTCTGAAACAGTTTCCGAAAATAATTCCGATGAGGAAAGTTCTTCTTCCGAAGATGCTTCTGAAGTTGTTGAAATTCCTAAAAACTTGGATTTTATTTTGAATTCGAATCTGAAAAATATAAAATATGACAAAATGCAGATTACGAATGCCAAAGGTAAAATTCTCGTAAAAAACGGAAAGTTGGATATGACTGATTTGAAAATGAATATGCTTGGAGGTGAAGTGAGAATCAACGGGACTTATGATGCAAAAGATTTATCAAAACCGACAGTAGATTTTAATATGAGTATGACCAAAATTAATATTTCCGAACTTGTAAAAACTTTTACATCAATTAAAACGATTGCTCCTGTTATTGAAAATTGTATCGGTGATATCAATGCGGATATAAGTTTAAATTCTTTGTTAAAGCAAGATATGACACCGATTTTAAAATCACTGATAAGCAACGGGAATTTAAGTTCTGATAACATCAGGATAAGCGGAAACGGATTGCTCGGAAAATTAGCAAATGCTACAAAGCAAAATAAATTCAAATCACCGCGTGTTAATGACTTAAATTTGAAATATTTTATTGATAACGGAAACTTATTTGTAAAACCTTCAACTTTTAAATTAGCCGGAACACAGGTAACACTTGGCGGTAAGCAGGGACTTGACAGAAAATTAAATTTGGATATGGACTTGCAATTACCGAAAAAAATTGCCGGTAAATTTATTTCGAGTATTCCCGGAAATAATTCAAATGAAAATGTAACTGTCGGAGCAAAAATTGGGGGAACTGCCGATAATCCTAAAATCTCAGGTTTGTCAAGTTCATTAACCGATATTGTGACGGATGAAGTTCGGGAAAAAGTTGAAGAAGTGAAAGATAAGGCAAAGGAAAGAGCAAATCAAATAATTAAAAATGCGCAAAAGCAAGCAAATGTAATAATGTCTCAAGCCGAAAAGCAAGCTGCAAATATTCGTTCCGAAGCAAAAAAACAAGGACAACGACTGATAAGTGAAGCCGGAAAACAAGGTGACAAATTAATTAATCAGGCACATAATCCGATTGCAAAAAAAGCGGCTCAGATTTCAAAACAAGAGCTGATTAAGAATGCAAAAAAACAGGCAAATAATCTGAATGTACAAGCCGGTAAACAAGCAAATAACGTGATAAATTCTGCACGAACAAGAGCTGATAAAATTGTGAGTGATGCTAAAAAACGTGCAGCAAGTTATTAATTTTCAAGATACTGAGTAGCTAAAAGAGGCTGTCTCAAAATTGCGGGTTGTCATGCCGGACTTGATTCGGCATCTTTATAACATCCTAAAAATAACTGAATTAAGATTCCGAAATAAATCCGGAATGACGTTTTATTATACTTTTGAGACAGCCTCTTATATATTAGATATCTCTTTTTTCTTCGGTAAATTTAATTCCGTATTCTTGAAGCTCTTTCAGTACGGGTTCATAAATCGTTTTATTGATAGGAATATGAATCCCTTTTTCAGTAATTTTTCCGGCTAAAATCATTTTTACGGCAATTCCCACCGGTAAACCGACTGTTCCCGACATGGCTGTATGGATATGATCTTCTCCCTCAATGACCATGGAAGAAATAATTTCTTTCTTTTTTCCTTTTAATTCATATTCAAATTTATGTTGCATCACCAACATATCTCTGTCTCTTTCTTCAAATTTCCATTTTTTTACCAACAGTTTTTGAAGAATTTGTGCCGGTGTTGCATTTATTAATCCGATTTTTTCATTTTCAAAAATACCGAGCCAACGTAATTTATACATGACGGATGAATCTTCATCAATATTCAGATAACTTGAAATTTTTCCTTCAACAGTTAATACAGGATGAAACTTTAAAAAAGTATTAATGAATTCTCTGTAAGTCATATTCTCAGAATTCTCCAGTGTATAGGTATCATCAGTTGCTCCGAGTTGTACAAAAACATTCCATGCCTTACTGAAACCGGGACGACGCATGGTTCCTCTGACCATTGTCGGAATATTTTCCAAACCGTATGATTTTCGGTATTTTAAAGAATCTCTGTTCGGATAAACCTCGAATTCGCCGTAATTTACAACAGTTGTTCGCTCTGTTCTTCTAAATAAGCGATGATAGGGGATGTATTTATATTTTCCGTTTACGATTATTTTTGCAGCCGATCCTTGTCCGGCAACAACAACATTTCTCGGATTCCAAGTGAATTTGTAATTCCACGGATTATTATCAAAATCAGGAGCAATCAAACCGCCTGTGTATGAGCGAAATGCAGTAATTTTTCCGCCTTGTTCTTTAATACGGTCAATAATTTGCATGGCTGACATGTGATCGATGCCCGGATCAACACCGATTTCATTCAAAATGATAATTCCGCTTTTTTCAACATCCTCTTTCATGGCTTTTAATTCATCCGAAACGTAGGATGCCGTAACCATGTTTTTCTTGTGTTTGATACAAGATTCTGCCGTTAAATGATGCATCCTTGCCGGAAGCATTGAAATCACGATATCGGCATTTTTAATTTCAGTGTCTCTTTGTTCTTCATTAAAAATGTCAAATTGAACCGCTTCGGCATTTTTGTGTCCTTTGAGTTTTTCTTTGACAGTATCAAGGGAAACATCGCCTATGCGTATTTTCCAATCGTGTTTTTCCGAATTATCCAGTAAGTATTTTATCAATGTTGAAGCCGATAAACCGGCACCGATAAGAAATATCTTTTTCATTTGGTTTGTTTAAAATTTTCCGCTAATGTAGATTTCATTTTTTGAAAGATAAAATTAATTTTTTCGGTTATTAAACATATATTTTTTTTGTGTTTGGGATTGAAATTTGTAAAAAAATATTTTCTGATTTTTGCTTTTAAAAAAAGTAATACTTTTAATTATTTTATTTTATAGTATTTCACTGATTGACAAAGGTATTTATTATCACCTTGCTTATTCAACTTTCAACTTTCAACTTTTAACTTCATACTTAAAACATAAATTATTACTTTTGGCTTTTCCCGATTCAGAAAAATTATGGCAAAAAAGATAGCGGAAACACCTTTAATGAAGCAATACAATCAGATTAAATCCAAACATCCGGATGCGGTTTTATTGTTTCGCGTAGGTGATTTCTACGAAACTTTTTCCGATGATGCGATTAAAGCTTCTGAAATACTCGGTATCACTCTGACAAAACGTGCAAACGGTTCGAAGACATTTGTAGAACTTGCCGGATTTCCTTATCATGCGCTTGATACTTATCTTCCGAAGTTGGTGAGAGCAGGGCAGAGGGTAGCTATTTGTGAGCAGTTGGAAGACCCTAAAAAAACGAAAACCATTGTTAAAAGAGGTGTTACCGAACTCGTTACGCCCGGTGTTACCATCAGTGATAATATTCTGAACCATAAAGAAAATAATTTTTTGGCTGCCGTTCATATCGAAAATCAAATGGCCGGTGTTGCCTTTTTGGATATTTCAACCGGTGAATTTTATACGGCACAAGGCAATCATCAGTATGTTGATAAATTGCTTTCCGGTTTTGCACCGAAAGAAGTATTGTACGAACGCAGCAAATACGAGAAATTTAAAGAAATTTTCGGCACAAAATATTATTCTTATAAACTTGAAGATTGGGCTTTTACTGAAAGTACGTCAAAAGACAGACTGTTGAAACAATTCGGAACAAATTCGCTTAAAGGTTTCGGTATACATAATTTTACTTACGGTATTACAGCAGCAGGTGCCGTTTTGCAATATCTTGATCTTACGGAACATCGTGATATAAAGCATATTACAAGAATTTCTCGAATTGAGGAAGAAAAATATGTTTGGCTGGATAAATTTACCATTAGTAATCTCGAACTTTTCAATGCTTTCGGAGAAGGTGCTAAATCATTGCTTGATGTGATTGATAATACGGTTTCGCCGTCAGGTTCCAGATTATTGAGACGCTGGTTGGCTTTCCCCTTGAAAAATATTCAGGCAATTAACGAACGGCACACTTTGGTTGAGTTTTTTATTAAGAATTCAGAAACAAGCGAAAAAATTAAAAAGTTGATTAAACAAACCGGCGATTTGGAGCGTATGAATTCTAAAATTGCTTCACAACGCATTACGCCGCGTGATGTTTATCAACTTAAAAATGCCCTCTACGCTGTTGAAGAAATTAAAAATATTTGCTCAAAAAGTGATGAACCGAAATTGCAAAAAGCTGCTGAAATTCTTAACCCGTGTTTGACTATTCGCAATCGATTAGAGAAGGAAATTAAAGAAGACCCGCCGACAGCAGTAAGTAAAGGAAATGTGATAAAAGAAGGTGTCTCGAAAGAACTTGACGATATAAGAAAAATTGCCTTTTCCGGTAAAGATTATTTAGAAAATTTGCAGAGAGATTTGGCTTATCAAACCGGGATTGCATCTTTGAAAATAGGTTTTAATAATGTGTTCGGCTATTATTTTGAAGTTCGAAACAAATATAAAAATATGGTACCTTCGGAATGGGCAAGGAAACAAACTTTGGTTAGTTCCGAAAGATATATCAATCAGGAGTTGAAGGAATATGAAGAAAAAATTCTCGGTGCCGAAGATAAAATATTGACATTGGAAACTGAACTTTATAATGATTTGGTAACGGATTTATCGGATTATCTTTCTTTAATTCAGACAACGGCGGGTGGCACGGCACAATTGGATGTATTAACAACTTTTGCCGAAAATGCCGTAGAAAATAATTATACAAAACCGGAACTGAATGAAAGTCATGAAATTAACATAAAACAAGGAAGGCATCCGGTAATAGAAAAACAATTACCGATTGATGAAACTTATATTCCCAATGATGTTTTTTTAGATAATGAAGAACAGCAAATAATTATTGTAACGGGTCCGAATATGGCCGGAAAATCGGCATTGCTCAGACAAACTGCTTTGATTGTTTTAATGGCACAAATCGGTTCTTATGTCCCTGCTGAAAAAGCGGAAATCGGCTATGTTGATAAAATTTTTACTCGTGTCGGTGCTTCCGATAACATTTCTTCCGGCGAATCAACTTTTATGGTTGAAATGAATGAAGCTGCCGGTATTTTAAATAATATATCAGAAAGGAGTTTGATCCTTTTTGACGAACTCGGCAGAGGTACAAGTACTTATGACGGTATCTCAATTGCTTGGTCTATTGTGGAATACATTCACGAACATCCGAAAGCACGAGCAAAGACTTTGTTTGCAACACATTATCATGAGCTTAATGAAATGGAAAAATCTTTTTCGAGAATTAAGAATTATAATGTGTCGGTAAAACAAGCCGGCGGAAAAATTATTTTCCTTCGAAAATTAAAGCGAGGCGGAAGTGCCCATAGTTTCGGTATTCACGTAGCAAAACTTGCAGGAATGCCCAAAAGTATTTTGAAACGTGCCGATGAAATTCTGAAAGAACTTGAAAAAACACATCGCAAAGAAGAACTGATTGAAAAAGTGGATGAATTGGCCGAACATCGTGAAGGCATGCAAATGAGTATTTTCCAATTGGACGATCCCGTTTTAAAACAAATCAGGGATGAAATTATCAATTTGGATATTAATAATTTAACACCGATCGAGGCGCTTAATAAACTCAATGAGATTAAAAAATATTTGAATTTATAAGTTAGTGAAACGTCTTGTTTTAAAGTAGTTTTGACACGTAATAGATTTTTTAATGCATATTTCGGGTTTAAGCTGTTTTACGATAACGCCATACGGCAAGACTTAATACCGAAATTCCGTAAAGAGTTAATACGGCAATTTCATTTTTAATTTGTGCAAAGCCTGATCCTTTCAACAAAATCATTCTGATAACACGCATAAACCAAGCCACCGGATTGATGTAATTTAATTTTTGCGCCCAGACAGGCATACTTTCGGCAGGTGTAAAAATTCCGCTCATCATAATGAATATCAAATAAAAGAAAAATGCGATAAACATGGCTTGTTGCTGGGTTTCAGTTACGGTTGAAATAAATAAGCCCAAACCGAGCATGACAATTAAATAAATTCCGGCAACAAAAAACAGCAGTGTTAAACTTCCTAACATCGGGAGATTGAAAAGGAGTTTTGCAATGATTAATCCGAAAGCAAGTTCAAACAGGGCAATAATTAAAAACGGTATGAGTTTTCCTGCAATAAAATGAATTTTTCTGATGGGTGTAACATTGATTTGTTCGATGGTTCCGATTTCTTTTTCACGTACCAAATTCATACTTGACAGAAACATACTGACAATTGTTATCAGAATAACCAGTATGCCGGTTGACATATATATTTTGTAATCTAATCGCGGATTATACCAAAATTGTTTTATGATGTTAATTTGCTTGAAATCTGTATGTTCCGTAATCAATTTCGGTGATGTTAAAACAATATTCTTATTAAAATTAAAAATTATATTTTTACAATATCCGCTCGCAACAGCTGCTTTTGTCCCGTTTACGGCATTATACAGAAGTTGGATGTCAGCAGATTTTTCTTTTATAAGCTTTTTCTCAAAATCAGCCGGTATATTCATTATAATATCTGCTTTATCCTTTTTCATTAAGGAATTTGCCTCTTCAGCAGATTGACTGAAAGAGACATTAAAAAATGGTGATGCCGTAAATTTATCGCTTAATTGATGAGAAAAATCGGAGATATCATTGTTAATTATTACGATATTTATTTCTTTCATTTCAAGATTTGCCGCATAAACAAGAATTACCAATTGAACAATCGGCATCACAAAAATAATGGGGATCATCATTTTGTTTCTGAATATCTGTAAAAATTCTTTTTGTATAATCGCAAATACGGTTTTCATCTTTTCGTTTACTCTTTTAGTTATCTGATTTTTTTCAGTACTTAGTTTTTAGTGCTTAGTACTTAGTTCTTTGTCCTTAGTCCTCAGTTTTCAGT
>JAOZQB010000180.1 GCA_029932445.1 Bacteroidales bacterium
AGAATTTACAGAAACTCTATAAACGTATTCATTTTCCTTACAATCTTCTATTTTTCCATAAAAAGTTTTGTGATGAAGTTGACCACTTACACTTTGACCTTTACTTATAAATTTTCTTCCGTTTTTATGAATTACTTTATTTATTTTTGTTAAAACCTTATTATCCGCCTTATGTGAAATCAGCATTTCGGAAGCTGCTTTTTTTGCATCGTTATAAAAATTCTCCCAAGGTGTTTCAAATGTGGGTTTGTCAGCTTTGCCTCTTCTTTTGTTGTCTAATTGTGCATTGTATGTACTTAATTTTTGCAAGTAAGATTGTTCCGTTAGTGCAATTGTAATTGCATCTATTGCATGATGTCGATGGTCGTCTCTGTTCTTTTTAGGGTCAAATTTTATTTCTCCGGTATATTTATCTACCCAAACAGTTCCTTCAACAATTTTTTGTTTGTCCTGCAATTCAGGTTCAAGATTAATTTGAGGATAAAGTTTTGCATCTTCTTCTTCAATTTCAAAAATTGTCCAATATTTTCCTTGCGGTAATTTAGTCTTAAAATTATGTTCATTATCAATATCAGATGAGAACAAACCGGTTTCGTTTATGCTTCCTTGTATCAGAATTGTGTTATCATCGGTTTCGGGTTTCGGGTTCATGGTATTTGAAAATTCAACATTATCGAAATCTAAATCAATTATTGCCCAATAGTTGCCGTCGGCTTCTCCTGTTTGACATTCAAAAATGTATGATTTAAAAATTGCATCTTCAACATTTCCGTAAAGTAAAATTTGTCCGACTTTTTTCTTTGGTTGTTTTTTGGGTACAGGTTTTTCAAATTTAATGCTCTTTACTTTGAATTTTGCCCAATAATAAGCATCTTCAAATTCTGCTTTTATTTTCTTTCCGATTGTATCATTCTCAAAATATTTTTTAACAATTTTCCCTCTTAAAACTATTTCATCATCTGCAACTTCCGGTTTATCAGTAAACATTTTTGCAATTTGCAAAGGTTCAGGTGATAGTTTTAGTTTTTTCCAATAGTCTCCTTTAAATTTGTCGCCAATTAATTCTTCATATACTGATTTTAAGGCAATATATTTTGAAGAAAATTCACCTTTATCATTAAGGTAACCGGAAATTGTAATTTCATTCTCTTTTAAAATCGGTTTTTCGTTATATATAGGATAAAGATTTATAAGTTCGTCTTTATCATCAAAAACTACCCAATGTTTTTCAGCTTTGTCAATAGTAATTTTTGCATCTTTAAAATCTAATATTTCAACAGGTTGTAAAATATTATTCAAACCCCATAAATGACGTAATTCAGAAGTTACACTTCCGGGCATTACACGTATATTATCCTTCGGGCAAATTTGCGAAAGAATTTCTTTTGCCTTTTTACTCATGTAGCGTGTATCATTCAATTGTCTTTCAATAAAACCGTCAGCTTTTTCATCAACTTTTTCAGCCGTGAAACGTTTTGCTTTTCGATAAGGCAATAATTTAAACGTTCTTTGTTTTATTTCATCCCATGATTTTGCTCCGCCCCATAGATTTGCATCATTGTTTTCTTTATAAAATTGATAGGGCGTTTTATTTCCTTTTAGTCCGTTAAATTTTGCTTCTCAAAGGGTTTTATTTCCGAAACTGTCATCGAGCGATGTGCTGCGAGGAAAAATATGTTCAATTTGAAATTTGTTTTCTTTGCCGAGTAAATCACTGATATTAATAGTTTTTCCGGTGTAAGGACATTTAGCCGTTCCGCTCCTGTCTTCAATTTCTTTCCACAGCAAATATTTTTGAATATTTTCTCTTGAATGAGCTAAGCCGTATTCAGAAAGTTTTTCTCTTGCTTCTTCATTTTTCTTATTATTATCTCTGATTTTAAATTCGGTTTCTTGGCGTTGCTTTTTGCCCATTTTCAGGTTTCTGCCAAGTTCGACTTTAATTTTATCAAATCTTTTATGTTCGTCAATTAATGCATTTACTACTCTGCGAAGTTCATTTAAACCTTGTTGTACAATCGGATTTCTGAGGTTCTCAATTTTATCAAGTTTGTCTTGTATCTTTTTTTGCTCAATTTCTTGACTGTGATGATATAATTTTTTAAAATTCTTATCATCCTTTTCAAAACCGCAATTTTCATGTAAATATTCTTTTATTCTTTTTATTGCATCGCCCTCTTTGTTTTTCTTATCTTTATTAATGCTGATAATGTCTTTTTCAATTTTTTCATGTTCATTTTTAAAATTTCCCCATCTGTCATACGGTTTATTTTCCGCATCAGTAGTTTTAAAAGCATTGCGAACACCTCCGAGTAAAACAGCATCACTTAATGTATATCCTTTTTGTAAAAAAGGTGTAATATTTCTGATTGCTTTTAATGATACATTTGCATAACCGTCTTTCAACTTAATCTTTGAAATTTTATCTTCATCTTTTTCAGATAATTCAAAATCTTTTTTTAATTTCTCAATAAGTTTATCATTATCATTAAAGAAATAGAAACAATGCCATATTTGTTCTTTGTTTTCTTCCCAAATTTCAGTTTTGAAGAGTTTGCTTAATTTTGAATTTGTATAATTTCCGGTTACTTTAAAATCGTCAGCAAAATTAAATGTTTCATAAGTTAGTTTTAACTCTTTAGGAAGTAGTTTAAAATCAAAGCCGGCATCTTTTTTATTGAATAAATCATAAATCATTTGCCTTTGGTGTTCATCAAGTCTTTTTTTAGCTCCGTATTCTATGTTATTAATAAACTGCAAAGCTCTGAATTCTTCAAATTCAGGATGAGATACCGGACAAGGTGTAGGGCCGACTGTTCGCCAACGTTCATTTTTTTTATCATAGAATTTTCGACCTTCAAAACTACATTTTGCAAGTAATCCTTTTTGTGAACGTAAGGGTCGTTGATAAAACAACACACTTTCTTGACTTTTGTGCTTTATATTTCCTTTCTCATCATAATAAATTTCACCTGCTAAATATTTTTTAAGCGGAATATGTTCAATAATTGTTAATTTATTACCTTCAATTTTAATATTTTCTTTTCCTTTTTTCTCTTGCAGTTTCTCAATTCTGTGTTTGTTCCGTTTATTGTAAATTGAACCTGAAATAATACTTTCTTTTTTTACTTCTTTCAGTATAGAAGTAAGTCCGAGTTTTTCAGCTTGTCTTTGCCAAATCTTTTCAAACTCATCAACATACATGTCTCGCAAGGTGTATCTTCCTCTGGCACGTAATTCTTTTCCGTTTTCGTCAGTAATATTTTTATAAGGTTCATTTTCTTTAGGAATAACAGAATTTAAATATGCACCAAGTGTTTTATCTTTGATTTGTTTGTTAGTTTCATCAATACCGATCATATTATCTTTCCCCGAATATATTTTACCGTCTTCATTTCCTTTTCTGTTACTTAAAAATCCTCGCCTTTGTATAAGATGATAAAATATTCTGCCTAACTCAAAAAGGTTTATATCTTTATTTAATGCTTTTGCTCTTAACTCATATGGATTTAATTTCAGCCAACTGTTAAATTCCGGTGAACTCGGGAAAGTTTTACCTGCTTGTCCTTTTGTTTTATCATATTTTTTCCATTTTCTTAATTCTTCAACTGTCAAAGGACACATCTTAAATTCAATTAGTGTTTCTAACAGTTTAATTCTTCTTAAACGATGTCTGTAAAACCCTCTTCGAGATTGTCTGCTTTCTCTTCGTGCAGCATTTTTTGAAACTTCTCTGTCACCGGTTCCGATTGTTTTTGCAACCACACCCTCAGGAAAAATCCTAATTCCTGTTCCGAGTATTTGTTTTTTATCATCATCCACAACCGCCCAACCGATTGAATTTGTTCCTAAATCTAATCCGAGTATTTTTGCCATAATGTATTTTTTTTAAGAAAAGATTTTGAAAAGTATAAATTATTACTTACTTTTACAAATATAAGATTATAATTTCCTTTTGAAATCTTATCACAATAAGGCTATATGCCGTAGTTCAAAAGAACTTTGCCTCTGCTTCGGCAGGGGCTTTTTTTATTTCTCCCAAAAAAAGTTAAGAAAAAGGTTTACATCAAAGAGAATTTTTGGGACTTATTAAGTAAAACAGCAAAACTAATATCATCTTTGCTTGATAATAGAAACACATTTAAGAATTTAAGAAATACAGTAAAAAAAGGAAGTCTCAATTTAGATGTTAATCATAGAAACCGGTTCAAGTCTCCGATATCTTTCTTCAAGTATTTCCAAATATCTTTCTTTCAAATCCTTAGAAAGAAAAGACAACTCTATCCAATCAAGGGCTTTTGCTTTGTTTTTGAAAAACCTTGAAAACACACCTGAAATTTGCTTATCAGTCAAACCTAAGCTTTTACCGAAACTTATAAATGATTTGCCGTCCAGATTTTTCTTTTTGCCTGAAAGTGTTAAAGCAGTTTCTTCTTTATCTTCGGGTAAAATCAATGTAACATTTAAAAGATCGTAGGCAGGAGCTAATGCCCAACCTGATTGACTTTCTGTCATTGAAAAGTTTTTCAGATGCATATCATTGTTCCCCGTAATAAAGGAAAACAAAGCAAGTTCAAAGAAGAATACTTTATCAAGATTCGGATTAACGGAGTATTCCCCTACGGCTTTCCCTATTTTTTCCATTGAACCTTTATATTTTTCAAAGGCATCGGTAATCTGGAACATATCAAGCATATGTATTTTTTCACCTGAATCGGTGCGATCAATCCTTTTGGTAATATAGGCAATTTCACCTGTTTTCAAACGAATTAATGATGAAGGAACAACTCTTATCCCAAATGCTTCCGCCATTCTCATAGTCAAGTGTTCGTTTTCCGGCATTTCGGGATAGTTATTATTAGGCGGTTTAAATATATAATTCCCGTCCAATGCACCCACAACTGTTAATCTGTTATTACTGTCTTTTAAAGTATCTTTCACTAATGACATTGAAAGTTTTGCTTGTACACCCGGAACGGATATACTTCTTTCAACAACATTTTTTGCAAGCTCTTCCATTTCATTTATAGAATAAGGGATTTCGGGAGCTTTTTTATATCCGAAAAATTTCATTGCACATTTTTCATGAAAATCTGTGCCGGTTTTAACTTCTTTATAACAATATAAACACTTATTCATTTTCCGGTATTATAGGTTCGACACTAACTGCTCCTATACAACTTTTGCAACAGGCAAGTAATAAGCCCATACGGTCATATTTATTAATTTTCCAGTTCTTAGAAGCAATATCCAAAAGCCATCCTTCGGGAATTAAACCTTCAAAAAACGAAAACAATCTCTTTTCAGAATATACATTTTTTGTAACAGGCATGGAAAATGTCAGAAACTGTTCCGGATACTTTTCTGCATACTCAGAATCATATTGAAATTTATAATCTCCTTCATCAGTTTCAGTCAATATTCCTGCAAATATGTCCTTGTAATAGACTTTGGCTTGTCTCATGATTTACCCTCCTTTGCATAAAGTTTTTTCGATTCTACGGGAGCCAATTCATGTCCGAACATTCCGAGCACAAGGTTTACTTTATCAAGGTTCATATTTGTTTTGCCTTGTTCAATTTTACGAACAACTGTAAGAGCTACACCGGCTCTTTCGGCAAATTCTTCCTGTGTAAGATTGACTTCTTTTCTTCGCTGTTTTACAAAATCAGATAATCGTTTCATTATATGCTTTTAAATATAGTAATATGCAAATATAACTAATTATATGTAATTGAATATATTTATAATGAATTATTTTAAATTATATGCAAAAGGATATAATTATAATATTATTTAAATAAGAATATTCCTTTTATATAAATCAAAGTAAAACAAAAAACAGAAAAGAAATATTTGCATTTGTGTGTACAATTGTGTGTACAATGCAAAAAACAAAAAAGCCCTACATTTCTGTAAGGCTTTGATTATAAAAGTGAACCCGGAGGAAT
>JAOZQB010000181.1 GCA_029932445.1 Bacteroidales bacterium
TTAAACCTTACGGCTTAAATACAGTCAAATAAAAATCAACTTATAAAAAATATGAAACGTTTAATTTTAATTATTCTCGGATTTTTTTCGATTTTGCAAATCTTGCCTGCACAAACAGAACTGCATTTCCGTAATTTAGATTCACTTTTAAGTTATGCCGAAAAAAACAGTGTTTCCGTTAAAAATGCGAATCAACAAACACTCACGGCAAAATGGCAAAAAATAGCGGCACAAACCGGACTTATAAATTTCAGAATGCAAACAAATTTCAGTATGACCGATAATTTGGAATTACCGGTTACCTATTTGCCGGGTGAGGCATTCGGCGGAGTTCCCGGAACATTTAAGGAAGTTACCACCGGACAGCAATACATAACAAATCTTAACATTATACCGCAAATCGACCTTATTAATCCGACAAGCTGGGCAAAATTAAAAAGTGCACAAACCGGCTCGAAACTTACCGAAGTCAGCAATTTATTAGCCGAAAAAACACTCTTCGAATCAATTTCTGCGGCATATTACAACATTCTTTCTTTACAGAAACAAGTTGAGATTACCGAAAAAACCCTGCAATCGGCAGATTCTCTGCTGAAAAACGTTCAAAATAAATACGACAAAGGCATTGTACGTTTACAGGATTTAAACGATACAAAAATCAATAAATTAACAACCGCTGATAAATTGCAACAACTTCAAAAACTATTGAAACAACAATATTACGGGTTGAAAATACTGTGTGACATTCCCGAAACAACAAAAATTAATATTGACCAAACTTCAAATTTCGATATTGAGTTTATGCCGGATTTAGAAACAAATAATCAGCTGAAATACAGACAGTCTATTTTAGAAGTTGAAAAGGCGGAATCAGAAATAAAACAAACTCAATACATGCAACTTCCCGTTGTTTCTTTGATGTTTTACGATGCTTGGCAACAAAACAGCAACAGTTCTTTTTTTGATAATAACGCAAATTGGATTAACCCCAAATACTTCGGTTTAAAAATCAGTTTACCGTTTCCGAGTATCAGTGCCTACACACAAACCAAAACGGCAAAAATAAATAAAACGATTTCTTTGCAAAATGCCGAGCACACCAAATTGCAAAATGATTTGGAAAATAAACAGCTGAAAATTGATTACGAAAAAGCTTATGCACAAACGGAAACGGCAAAAAAGATTAAAGAATTGAAAGAACAGAACTACACTTTGGCTTTAAACCAATTCAATGCCGATATTTTATCATCCGACAGATTACTTACGGCATTTAACGATATGCTTATAAGTAAGTTGAATTACAGCAATGCACTTGCCGCTTTTCTGCATGCGGAATCCGTTATAAACATTAATAATCGAATAAAATAAAAAAATTTCGGAAAAGAAAAACCGGAAAATCTTTTGAATTAAAAAAAACAAGCAAAATGAAGATAAGAACAGTAATAGTATTTTTGACAGTAAGTTTAATCGTATTTAATTCTTGCAATAAAAATAAATCGGAAACCTCTCCGATACGAAAAGACATAACCGAAACCGTTTTTGCTTCGGGAATTTTGGTTCCGGAAGATCAATACAATCTTACGGCTTTAACAGACGGATATATTACGAAATTGACCTTTGAAGAAGGAGATTTAGTAAATACGGGTGAATTATTGGCTGTAGTCGACAACAAGCAAAGTCTGATAAATGCTCAAAGCGCCGAATCTTTGTTTAAAATAGCTCTGGAAAATGCAAAACCGGATGCTCCGGCATTAAAACAGGCAAAAATAAATATGGAATTAGCCGAACAAAAACTCAATCAAGACAAGAAACAATGCGAACGCTATAAAAAATTATATGAACTTAACAGTGTTTCAAAATTAGAATACGAAAATGTTTTGCTGGCTTACGAAAGTTCTGAAAGTAATTATTTATCGGCAAAAGAAAATTACCGATTTCAAAAACAACAGGCTGATCAGCAGTTAATTATACAACAATCGCAAAAAAATGTTAATGCCGTTGCCGGAGAATATAATAAAATAAAAGCCGTTATCGGCGGGAAAGTTTATAAAAAGAATAAAGAGGTCGGAGATTATGTAAGAAGAGGCGATGTAATTGCCGTTATCGGAAATCCGAATGATTTATATGCTTTGTTAAATGTTGACGAAAGTAATATTTCAAAAATAAAATTAAAGCAAGATGTTATTATTGAGTTAAATACACAAAAAGGAAAATCATATAAAGGTAAAATTACGGAAATCTATCCGGCTTTTGACGAAAGATCACAGTCGTTTTATTGCAAAGCGGAAATTATGGATTCCTTAAATTTTAAAATTTCCGGAACTCAGTTGCAAAGCAATATTATTATTGAAAATAAAAAAGATGTCTTGGTTATTCCGCGAGATTATCTCGGATACGGAAATAAAGTAATGTTGAAAGATTCCGGCGAAAAGATTATAAAACCCGGTTTTATTTCGAACGATTGGGTAGAAATTCTCAATGGTTTAGATGAAAAATCAATTCTTTTACCCGTAAATTCAAAATAAAATGAAATTTAAAGTTAATACGGATATTGCTTTAACTCACTTGCTTACTCGCAAAAGGCAAACATTAATTGCGTCTTTGGGTGTAACGGTCGGTATCGGAATTTTTATTTTTATGATATCCTTGGTTGTGGGTTTTAATAAGGATTCCGATGAAAGCATTTTTAAATCGGTGCCGCATCTCAGAATTTATCACGAAGATGAAGTTTGTAAACCCTTGATTTCCGAAAAAATTTCCGGCTATATGCCGGTTATCGTAAATCCAAAAATTTCAAATCTTTCAAATAATTTGATAAATCCGGATAAATTAATCTCGGATTTGAAACATCAGCCTGATGTCGTAAACGTTACACAACAAGTTTCCGTTAATATTTTTTATAACAACGGAAAATCGCAAATAAACGGTATTACTTCCGGAGTTAACATTGTTGAAGCCAATGCCATGTTTGATATCGAATCCGTGATGTTAGCAGGCGATATTCGAGATTTGCTTACAACACCGAACGGTATTATCATAGGTGTCGGGATTGCTGATAAACTGAATATCCAAATTAATGATTATATGAGTGTTATATCTTCAATAGGTGTGGGAAAAGTGTTAAAAGTAGTAGGCATATTTAAAACGAGCAATTCATCGGTTGATGATACAAAATCGTATATAAATTTGGCTGTTGCACAGCAATTGTTGAAGCAAAGTTCCAGTTATGTTACCGATATTTACGTAAATATTATCGATCCGAACAAAGCTCCGAATTATTCGGCAAAATTTTCCGCATTAACCGGTTATAAAGCTGAAGATTGGCAGGCGGCAAACGAATCTACAATGGCAAAAAAACAAACCCGTAAAGTGATGTTCGGTTCTATATCTTTTGCTATTTTGCTGGTTGCGGCTTTCGGTATTTACAACATCATTAATATGACGATTAAAGAAAAAATGAACGACATTGCCATATTGAAGGCAACCGGATTTTCAGGGAAAGATGTTATGAATATTTTTATAAAAGAAACATTGATAATGGGTGTTATCGGAACTGTTTTAGGTTTACTCGTTGCAACCGTTTTAATTCATTTTCTCAGCAAAGTCTATATCGGCGGTGATGTCGGCTTTTTCCCGATTGATTATGAAAAAAACGTTTATGTTGCGGGAGCAATAATAGGTATGGTTATTACCATAGCAGCGGGTTATATCCCTGCAAAAAATGCCGCAAAAGTTGACCCGATAGAAATATTTAAGAAATAACTGATGGAAACAGACAAAAAAATAATTCTCAGAGCTGAGAATCTTATAAAATATTATTACGAACCCGTAAAATTTCAGGCTTTAAAGTCCATATCTTTTAAGGTTTATGAAGGCGAATTTCTTTCGGTAGTCGGAAAATCGGGTTGCGGGAAAACAACCATGATGTATATTCTTTCGACAATGGATACCGATTACGAAGGCGAATTGTTTATTTCCGATGAAAAAGTTACCGGCAAGAAATCTGATTATCTTGCGGATATTCGAAACAAACATATCGGATTTGTATTTCAGTTTCATTATTTGCTTCCGGAATTTTCATGCTTAAAAAATGTCATGATTCCGGCACTGAAACTTAATAAATATTCTTACGAAGAAACGGAGCAACGTGCTTACGAAAAATTAGATCTTCTCGGAATAAAAGATCAGGCACTTAAGCAAGCATCAAAAATATCCGGCGGACAACAACAACGGGTTGCTATTGCCAGAGCTTTGATAAATGATCCGAAAATTATTATGTGTGATGAACCGACGGGTAACCTTGACAGCAAAAACACCGATATTGTCGTGGATATTTTCAGTCAATTGGCAAAAGACTACGGGCAAACCATTATTGCCGTAACACACGATAAAGATTTTGCCGTCCGTTCAAGCCGTACGATGGAAATGAAAGACGGTGAAATTTTAAGCCACGGATGGTAAATTGAGCAAAGAATAAGTTTCGATACAATAAAAAGAAAAAGTTACAGATTTTTTTATTGATATAAAACAGTTTTTCAGATGTTATATATCCGGTCGGCTTTACGGGTATATTTTAATCTTCTTTATAATTTTGCTGCATAATAAATTTCTCGACTTGAAACTTACAGTCGGAATCAAAATCATTGCCGAAAATTTTTAAGTTTTAAGAGTTCTTAAAAATCGGCAATGATTCTTTGTTTAAAGAAGCTGATAATGTCACGACTTTTATTATTTTGTTTCTTAACGGTATTTCGAAAAAATAAATTTGCTCTTCAAATTATCTCGACATTTAAACGGGAGTCGATCGGATGTGTTGATAATCAACAGTGTTCATCTGTCCCCATGTCGGACACGGAACAACCCCGCGTTTTTTTGTATAACAACTGCTGAGTAAAAACAGACAAGCAAAAAATAAGCTGATAACGATTAAATATTTTTTTGTTTTCATAGGTATAAAATGTATTTATTCTAAAAACAAAATTAATTATTCTTTTTAAAAAACAATAAAAATATCTTTTAATGATTATTTTTGCACGAAATGAAGACTTATTTATATTTGCAACTTATTTAGAGTAATTCTAAATAACGATTAAAAATGCTTATGGGAAAAGATGATAAAATAATAAATGAATTAAAAGACAAAGAATACGATGCCGGTTTTGTTACCGATATTGAGATGGATGTGTTTCCGAAAGGTTTGAACGAAGATGTCATAGCAGCCATTTCAAAAAAGAAAGAAGAGCCGGAATTTATGCTTGAATTTCGTTTAAAAGCTTATAAATATTGGAAAGAACAGCAAGAACCCGATTGGGCATTATTAAATTATCCGAAACCGGATTTTCAGGATATCAGTTATTTTGCATCACCTAAAAACAGACCTAAATACAATAGTTTAGATGAGGTTGATCCGGAAATTATTGATACTTTTAACAAACTCGGGGTTCCGCTCGAAGAGCAAAAAATATTTTCCGGTGTTGCCGTAGACGTTGTAATGGACAGTGTTTCGGTACATACAACTTTTCAGAAAACGCTGGGAGATTTAGGAATAATCTTTTGTTCAATCAGTGAAGCCATCCGAGAACATCCGGATTTGATTAAAAAATACATAGCAACGGTTGTCCCGTATCGCGATAATTTTTATGCTGCATTAAATTCCGCTGTTTTTACCGACGGTTCATTTGCTTACATTCCGAAAGGAGTACGGTGTCCGGTTGAATTATCAACATATTTTCGTATAAATCAGGCAAATACCGGACAATTTGAAAGAACACTTGTGATTGCTGATGAGGGTAGTTATGTCAGTTATTTGGAAGGATGTACGGCACCGCAAAGAGATGAGAACCAATTGCATGCTGCAGTTGTAGAATTAATTGCCATGAAAGATGCCGAAATAAAATATTCAACGGTTCAAAATTGGTATCCGGGAAATA
>JAOZQB010000182.1 GCA_029932445.1 Bacteroidales bacterium
TCAGAAAAGGATATAGATTTTGAAATTGAAGATACCAGAAATAAAGATAATGATGAATAATACTGATGAAATAGCAGAAAAAATAATTTCTGAGATTGAAAAAACAGAAAAACGAATTGCAGAATATAAAGAACTGACCAAACCGACGGCGCCCGATTGTGCAATAGGTCGAGTTTCGCGTATGGATGCGATTAACAATAACAGTATTAACCTTGCCGCTTTGCGAAAAAACGAAGATAAACTGAAAGGTTTAAAATACATGTTTTCAAAAATCGGTGATGATGATTTCGGCTTGTGTGAAAGATGCAAACAAGCTATTCCCTTGCAACGACTTTTATTTATGCCTCAAAGTCGGTTTTGTGTAAATTGTGCGAGATAAATGATTTATATATTTCGGTTAATGTATTCCGAATAATCTTTTACATCGGGTTTGTAATCATTTTGTAATAAAGGTGATGCAATAATATAATCAGCAGTTGAGCGATTATTTGCCGTTGGAATGTTGTAGAGTACCGCAATTCGCAACAATGCTTTTACGTCAACATCGTGGGGTTGCGGTTGCATGGGGTCCCAAAGAAAAATAAAAAGATCAATTTCGCCTTCGGTAATTAATGCGCCCATCTGCTGATCGCCGCCGAGCGGTCCTGATTTTAACCGAATGACTCTCGGTACACTTTTACGATGTTCTTTACATTTTTCGCTCAATGCTTCTTTAACTAATTTTCCTGTTGTTCCGGTACAGTATATTTTGTGTTTTGCAAGTTCTTCCCAGTTAAAATTGACCCATTCAATCAAATCGTCTTTTCTGTTGTCGTGTGCTACAAGTGCAATTGTTTTCATATGTTTGTGTTTTTCTGATTAATTGATATTCAAAACGCAGGAGTTAACCTCTGTGTTAAAGAAAGAGACTTTGAAAATGTGTTTTCTTAAAACCCGAACATCACGTCAAACATAGGATACAAACCGCCGTCTTTTCCGAAGGGAAATGTTCCGTAGCTGTACACGGCTCCGGCTTTTACGGCAAATTTGTCGGATTTTTGCCATGTTATTTTAAATTGATTTTCCGTAATAATACCGGCATCGACATTGGTCAGGAAAAAAGCATTAAATTTATATTCGTAAATAAATTTTTTGTATAAATTTCCTGTTACGTCAATACCCGCATGCGGTGTAAAAGTGTTATTTAACGAATAGGTTCTCGGGTAAACAATATGCCATTCGATATACGAAAAGTCGGAATCTCCGGCACTTAAACACAAATCAAATCCGGCACTGAAAGTAAATGTCTGATTAAATTTATCAATGCTGAATAATGCCGTATTATTGAGTTTAAATAATTGCGGTATCGTGCTTGTTGCTGGTAAAATTCCGCCGACACCGCTTCGTGATAATGTTTTAAGCAGGAATGAAGGATATGTAAAGGTATGTTTACTTGCCAATCGGTAATTTTCGGTTGATTTCCATTGCTTTTTATAAGTTGCATTCGGAATAATGAAAAATAAAATCGGATGCACGGCTAATTCGCCGTTATTTTTTAAACCCATTTTAAAAGGTGAAAAAATACCGATTTCTTTTCTGCCTTGTTCCAAAACGTCAGCCGTATTATTTGACAATTTCAAATTTTGTGCTCGACTGATTCCTGAAAGTGAAATGAGAAATATGATGAAAAATAATTTGAGTTTCATAATATATGTTTTTGATATTATTAATTAAGTTTGAATGATACCGAAAGCGGTGCGTGGTCGGATAAAGGCATTGTCGGTAAATTATCGCTTCCGGCATTTTGCAATACATGTCCCGAATTACCCGAAAAAGTCCCGTTTGTGAAAATATAGTCTAATTTTCGATTCCAAAAACCGTCTTTATTCGATGTAAAAGAGAAAAAATGTTCCTGAGAACTTAGTGTTGTTCCGTATCTGGCTTGGTTTATTGCCGGCGTATAATTGTCATAAAACATTTGCATATCGTCTAATTGTCCGGTAAAACCGGTTTCGTAATAGTCGGATGTTGAGTCGCATGCAGCATCGTTAAAATGTTCATATACAACCGAATTCGGCGGAATGGTATTAAAATCGCCGCCGAGGATAAATGTTTTTCCCGCTGCGTTTGTTTTGTCAACTTCTTCTTTAATGGTTTTCAGTTGTTTCAGTTTTGTTCCGTCGTTTGAATAGGCGGAAGTATGCGTACCGAACAGAACGATATCTTTTCCGTTAATCGTAATGTCGGTTTTCAACAAGTTTCTTCGCAAATAAAAATACTGTACGTAACCCGGGTCTTCTTCTATTAAAGATAGAGGAATTCTTTCCGCATTTTTAAGTTCATATTTTGATAATATGGCATTTCCGGAATTTACTTTACCTACGCCGTCGCTCGGAACATAATCTGCTTGCCATTGCGAAGCATACACGCCGTAATTCAAATCGGTATTGTCCAAAATCATTTGTACCTGATCGACAAATGCTGAACGTTTTGACTGAATATCAGCCTCTTCTAAATAAATAATATCCGGATTAAGCGACTTTATTTTCGCAATTATACCGTTCATATTTGAAATTACTTCGTCTTTTGTCATTAACACGCGGTCGCCGTAACAATCAAAAAAGAAATCAATTCTGCCGCCGCCGAATTTGATGTTCCAAGTAACAACTTTTATGCTGTCGGAGCTTGCTGCAGGCGTTTTAATTGTTTCCGCTTTGTAATAAATTACTGCATCTTCGTTTGACCGGTTTTCAATAATTGAATTAAACGGGTCGCATGAAATACCCGAAAATACAATAAAAAATAAAAGGAATCCGATTAATTTTTTTATGTGTAACATAGTTTAAGAATTTTGATAAGGAGATACAAAGTTAATAAAAAGCCGTAAGATTGATAATTTTTCGGGAAAAATGCTTCGGGTTTCGGTAATTCTTCAGCTTAGTTTAATACTGATTACGTTTTTTCGAAGATAAACTTTACCGTTTATTACACTTTTTTGAAGATAAATTGGTAAAACAAAGTTATTTGCCCGGTTCGGGTTTTAATAATTTGTTTATAAAAAACTAACTTTTTATTGATAAAGACGGTTTAAACTCTTTAACTTTACGATTATTATCAAAAAATTTAAGATTAAAATCATGTCCTTATTCCAAAAATCCGTAATAAACAAATATCTCAAAAATCTTGATGATGATAAGCTAAACAAAGCTTTTGAGAACTTTCAAAAGTTTTACGGTGATAAGTTGCGATTGCACAACATCATGCAACTGAAAGAAGAAAATTACCAAGAAGGATTTTTGCGCGAAATATTTGTTGAAACATTGGGATATACAATTAATCCGGATAATGATTTTAACCTTACAACTGAATTCAAAAACCTTAATGATGCAAGAAAAGCCGACGGTGCAATTGTGGCAACAGCCACAACAAGGGGACATGTCCCCTTGGCAAATAAAGAGCATGTCCCCTTGGCAAATAAAGAGCATGTCCCCTCGGCAAAAAGAGCAATTGCTGTAATAGAACTCAAATCAACAAAGACAAAGCATCTTGAAAGCATAAAAGAACAAGCATTCTCTTATAAAAATAATCAGCCCGGATGCAGATATGTGATAACTTCAAATTTTCAGAACCTACGGTTTTATATAGATGATGCCACCGAATATGAAGAATTTAATTTATTCCGATTAGCTGACGGTTTAACCCGTCGATTTAAATTATTTTATCTTCTGTTAAGCAAAGAGAGTATTTTCAGTGATTTACCACATAAGTTAAAAGAAGAAACAAAGTTTCATGAAAATGATATATCTGCACAACTTTATGAAGATTACAAGCGATTTAAAAATAAGATATTTGAAAATCTTGTAAAGAACAACCCGCAATACGACAAACTACTTCTTTTCAAAAAATCACAGAAATTATTAGACCGTTTTCTCTTTGTTTTCTTTGCAGAAGACAGCGGATTAATACCTCCAAACACAATAAGCAAAATTATTGAGCAATGGAAAGGTTTTATTGAAGAAGATGAGTATTTTACATTATACAGTCGTTTTCAGAAACTGTTTTCGCATCTTGACAAAGGCCATACCTATAAAAAATGGGGTGAAATTCCGGCATACAACGGCGGTCTGTTCAGAGATGATGAACTTCTCGACAGCAACAAACTGATAATTGACGATGAAGTTCTTGAAAAAGATAGTCTAACATTATCGGCTTATGATTTTAATACCGAAGTTGATGTAAATATTCTGGGACATATTTTTGAACATTCATTGAATGAAATTGAAGAAATAACTGCAAAGCTTTCGGCAACAGCCGAAACAAACGGACATGTCCCTTTGAAAAAAACAAGCAAACGTAAAAAAGACGGTATTTTCTACACCCCTAAATACATTACCAAATACATCGTAGAAAACACGGTAGGAACACTTTGCAAAGAGAAAAAAGAAGAGCTTAAAATCAACAATATCCTGATTAATGAAACCTATCATCGTAAGGCGACAACAAGGGGACGTGACCCTTTGTCCCTTTCAGAGAAAGGGAAAAAACTATATAAAACCCTAAACACCTATAAAGATTGGTTGCTGACATTAAAAATACTGGACCCGGCTTGCGGTTCCGGTGCTTTTTTAAATGCAACTCTTGATTTTCTGATTGCCGAACACAAGCAAACCGATAATTTAATTGCAGAACTTACAGGAGATGCACTTGGTTTGTTCGATACCGACAAAGCAATTTTAGAAAACAATATTTACGGTGTAGATATTAACGAAGAAAGTGTAGAAATTGCAAAACTATCAATGTGGTTGCGAACCGCACAAAAAGGCAGACCGCTTTCCGATTTATCCGGAAATATAAAATGCGGGAATTCACTGATTGACGACCCCGAAGTTGCAGGTGACAAAGCTTTTGATTGGCATAAAGAATTTCCGCAGATATTTAAGAAAAAGAAAAAAGAAGCTTGGCATATTACATTAGCAACACACGACAGCAGAACTTCGCAACGCATGATTGATTATAAAGTTCGCCTGAAAAGAGACGGAGGTATGCGACCGAAAGCCGAACCGATATGGTTGGATACAGAAGATGAACTGTTTGTTACAGAACACATTGCCAAAGTAATAAAAGAAGATAATCTGAATGTAACTGCATATAATATCTGCGGCGACCATGTACATCTTTTGCTGATATGCGAAAAAGAAGAAATGCCGAAGATAGTAGGAAAAATAAAAGCCGTAAGTGCAAGAAAATATAATATAAAAAAAGGAATAACTGCTGCAACAGCAGCAACAAGGGGACATGGCATGTCGGAAAACGAAACCGAGAGCGAAAGCGATACAACAAGGGAACATGTCCCCTTGTCGAAATCCGAAAACGAAACGTTTCCGAAAAAAAAATATAACTCCCTCTGGGTACAAAAATTCGGAAAGAAAAAAATAACGGATAAAGAACAATACCGAAATACCCTAAACTATATAGTAAATAATCGAATAAAACACGAACTGCCCGAAAATAAGGATTTGCAAAACATGGCAAAAGAAATAAGTTGCACTGCAAAACACGCTTTTCGACCGGAATATACAGGCGGGTTTGATGTGGTAATTGGTAATCCGCCTTGGGGTGCAAAACTACAAAAAAAAGAAGTTGATAAATTAAGCAAGTTATACCAAACAATTTCAAAAACAAAAGACAGTTATCAGTTTTTTGTTTTAAGATTATTAGAAATTGTTAAAAGAAATGGTTTCTTTTCATTCATTATTCCAAATACTTGGATGCTGATAAATACTGCAAAAGATTTTAGAAAGTTAATACTTCAAGAAAATATTATTGAGATTGTAGAATACGGTGATAATGTTTTTTCTGATGCTACTGTTGAAAGTATGACATTGACTATCAGAAAAACTGACAGTCATGAAAATCTTATAAAGGTGAAAAAGTTCATAAATCAAGAATTG
>JAOZQB010000183.1 GCA_029932445.1 Bacteroidales bacterium
AACCCTGACAGGGTTCGGAACCCTGTCAGGGTTTTAAAAACGGAACGGATAAATCGTTGTATCCGTGCAGTATCCTTGCCACGCTGCAACGTAACACGGTTTGTTCTCGATTTGTCAAAACCCGCAAGGTTTTTATAAGAACGAAAAAGACCTGACAGGTTTTGAAAACCTGTCAGGTCTGATACAATCGAGACAACCTGCCGGGCTGCCTCTGCGAAATCTCATTAAAAATAAAAAATATTTTTCCTTTACGATTGACATATTTAAAATATTTCGTTTCTTTGCAAAAATTTTCGAGCTTAATATTGTAATATTAAGTTTGAATTAATTTTAAAACAATGACCATACAAGTCTTAAAATCTAAAATTCACAGAGTTACCGTAACCGGCGCGGATTTAAACTATGTAGGAAGCATTACGATTGACGAAACTCTGATGGAAGCCGCCAACATTATTGAAGGCGAAAAAGTTCAAATCGTTAACAACAATAACGGTGAACGCATTGAAACCTACGTTATTAAAGGCGAACGAAATTCGGGCAAAATCGAACTTAACGGAGCAGCAGCTCGGCGTGTAATGCCCGGCGATGTTATCATCATTTTCTCTTATGCCTTAATGGACTTTGAAGAAGCCAAAACATTTAAACCTTGGATTATATTTCCGGATACGGAAACAAATCAAATTATTGATTAAACCCGTAAAATTTTAAAAAATCTTAAAGCACTTTCTGATACGGAAGTGCTTTTTTTATTATTTTTAGCAAAAATTTCTGTTTCAAAACTTAATAGAAAATGGCAAAAATAAAAACCGTATATGTCTGCAGCAATTGCGGAAACAAAGCATCAAAATGGGTCGGACAATGTTCTGCCTGCGGCGAATGGAACACTTTTCAAGAAGAAATCGAACAAAAAGAAACCGGTTCATCTTATAAACCGGCAAAAAAAATTGTTTCAAAACCGAAACTCATTAAAGACATTACCTACGAAAAAGAGCAACGCATTGACACACTTAATACCGAATTTAACAGAGTTCTCGGCGGCGGTTTGGTGCGAGGTTCCATCGTTCTCATCGGCGGAGAACCGGGAATAGGCAAATCCACACTGGCATTGCAGATTGCCGCTCGTTTACAAAAATATAAAACCCTCTATGTTTCCGGTGAAGAAAGTTTGCAACAAATTAAGCTTCGTGCCGAACGTGTTTCGGAAGAATATAACAACTGTTTCATTTTATCCGAAACACAAACGGAAACAATTCTTCGTCATTCGGAAGAATTAGACCCTGATATTATCGTCATCGACTCTATACAAACCGTTCACACCGAAAGAAGCGACTCTTCACCGGGAAGCATTTCTCAAATCAGAGAATGCACCATGGAAATAATGAAATATGCCAAAGAAAACGGCAAACCGGTTATTTTAATCGGACATATTAATAAAGAAGGCAGTTTGGCCGGACCAAAAGTTCTGGAACACATTGTGGATACAGTATTACAATTTGAAGGCGACCGTAATCATATATACAGAATTCTGCGAGCATCAAAAAACCGTTTCGGTTCAACGAATGAAATCGGCATTTTTGAAATGCAAAGCTCCGGATTAAGAGAAGTTTCTAATCCTTCCGAACTTTTACTTTCGCAGAATGAAGAAGCAATCAGCGGTGTTTCCGTATCGGCAACCATCGAAGGTGCTCGTCCGTTTTTAATTGAAATACAGGCACTTGTGAGCACTGCTGCCTACGGTAATCCGCAAAGAAGTTCAACCGGTTTCGATATCCGCAGATTAAACATGCTTCTTGCCGTATTGGAAAAACGTGCCGGTTTTCGCTTGGCACAAAAAGACGTTTTTCTGAATGTTGCCGGCGGCATTAAAATTGACGATCCGGCAGGTGACCTTGCCGTTATTTGTTCCGTACTGTCTTCCGATATTGACATTGCTTTACCGAAAGATACTTGTTTTGCAGGTGAAGTCGGCCTTTCGGGAGAAATCCGCCCTGTAACACGCATTGAACAACGCATCAGCGAAGCCGAGAAACTCGGATTTAAACGAATTTTTATTTCAAAATACAACACCAAAGGTATTGACGTTTCAAAGTTTAACATCAAAATTCTCGGTGCGGGAAAAGTTGAAGAAGTTTTCAGAAATTTATTGAAAAAATAATAATTTACTCCTTTTTTATCTCTTGCGGAAAATAATCAAAATCTCTGCCGTTATAAATCATTAAGGTATCAATGTCTTTAAAGGTTTTGGATCGGTTGGTTCCGATTAAGATTCCGTCGGTTTCTATTCGTTGCAGACTGTCATTTATAATCATTTTTCTGCGTTTCGGTATATTTTTAACAAATAAGTAATTTTCATCTAAATCCTTAGAATCTAATAAATTACCATATTTTCCGGGAACATAGGTATTAATTTCTAAAATAATCAATTTCCGTTTTCCGGTTTTAATATTTGTTAAAATAAAAGCAGCATCTCTGCTTTTATCACCGTTATAATCTCCGTAGCAAAACGAATTAAACTCAGATTTTGACGGTTCTGCAAAAATTTGCCACATTTCTTTATCGGCATTTTTTCCGTACAATTTTTCACGTTCGCTTTTCGGAATTTTAGAAGTATAATTATTGGCTTTCAGATAATTCGAAATCGCTTTACGATATTTTGTCGATGCAATCAATTTTTTCGCATTTTCATTACCGAACATCCCTTCGATTGTATAAAATGTTTCGGGTAATACCAAGTATTCAAAAGACATATATCCCTTTTTATCACCGACAGAAACTTCTGCCCAGTTATTTTCAAATACATCATACACTTGAACTTCCGTACCGAAAGGATAAGAGCCGATAACATACGAATTTTTATCTTTATCGGAACGTATATTTAATTTCTCACTGATTGTCATCATTGTTTCGGACGAAAAATCTTTTTGAATTACTTTTACCAAAGGTCCTAAAAGCAAATAGACAATGAAAAGAAACGGAATTATTCCGAAAAACAAACCGCTTATAAAAACAGCTTTTTGTTTAACGGAAGTTTCTTTAGGGGCATCTTTTGTATTTTTAAATTTATCAAATAACTTCATCGTAATATAAAATTTATGGTAACTTTGTTTCACCGAAGTTATGAATTAAATTTATATTTTCAAAAAATAATTAATAAACTTCAATGCATGAAACATCAAATATTATTTTTGTTTATTATAATTCCCGGTTTTATTTTTTCACAAACAGCTGAATTTAAGAAGCCGAATTATAAAAAAATTGAAAAAGAAATTTCAAAAAAAGAAAGTATTTTTTTCTATAATTCACTTTTTAAAAGATATCAAAACGGTGACACAACACTTAATATTCAAGAAAAAAGACATTTATATTACGGCGGAATTTTTCAAGATACTTATTCGCCTTACGGTTCTTCAGACTACATTGACAGTATTAAAATTATACTGAAAAACAACATCTTAACTGATACGGATTACCAAAATATCATTCGATTTTCCGATTTAATTTTTACTGAAAATCCCTTTGATTTAGAAGCCCTGAATTATGCACTGTTTGCCTGTGATAAAAGCGGGCAAAAAGACCTTTTAAATAAAAAATATGCTCAAATGAATGTTATTTTTGATGCCGTTTTAAGTTCGGGAGACGGATTAGAAAAAGAATCAGCTTTTTATGTCATTTACATAAGCCATGAATATGCCGTTTTAAACATCCTCGGATTTGAATTCGGCAGTCAGCAACGATTAATTGAACACTATGATTTTTTAAAAGTCAATAAAAATAAATATAATATCGAAGGTTTCTATTTTGATGTCAGTCCGAGCTTAAATCATTTAAATGAAATCTATAAATAAATAAACGTAAAAGATGAAATTGAAAATTTGGGGTTTATTGCCTGTTACCGGAAATCAATTTGTGATTATTGAAATCATATTATTCTCATTTTTTTTCTTACTAACCGTCTTTTTCTTTTCATGGTCAGTTCCGAATTACGTTGATGATCCGCTGATTCTTTTTCATGCAAAATATTTAAAATACATTACTTTAGCTTTGAGTTTTTTAATTGTTGTAGAAACCCAATATTATTTAAACAAATTTATCTCTAAACAGCTTGAAATTAATGAACTGCAAAGATTAAAAATTGAACTGCAAAATGACGAAATCATGCAAAGCATTCGCTATGCGAGTCGTATTCAAGAAGCCATTTTACCGGATAACAACAAACTGCCGGAACTTCCGGAACATTTTATTTTTTACAAACCGAAAGATATTGTAAGCGGTGATTTTTATTGGTTTGCCCAACACTACGGAAAAATGGTAATTGTTGCCGGTGATTGTACGGGGCACGGTGTTCCCGGTGCTTTTATGAGTGTCCTCGGAATTTCGTCTCTGAATGATATTATTAATGAAACGGAAAAAGAATTAACTTCAGGAGAAATCTTAGATATTCTCAGAGACAAAGTTATCACGTCTTTAAAACAAGATGCCGAAGGTTCCATTTCTGTTTCCGGAATTGATTTGGCATTAATTATTTTGGATTTAAAAAATAAGCAAATACAATTTTCCGGTGCCAAAAATCCCATTTTTTTAATAAGAAACAAAAAAATACCCGGAACTTTTGAAAATTCGGATTATTCGGTAACGGATTCAGATAATTATAACTTATTTCATTTTAAACCGGACAAAATGCATATTGGTTTGCATCCTATTTTTGAACCGTTTAAAACTCAAATTATTAAATTCGAAAAAGGCGATACCGTTTATCTTTTTTCAGATGGTTTTGTTGACCAAATGGGAGGAACTCAAGGAAAAAAATTAATGAACAAACGATTTAAAAATATGTTGCTTAATATTCAAAATAAAAATATGAGCGGACAAAAGGAAATCGTTGAAAGATACTTTAATAAATGGAAAGGTGATATTGAGCAAACTGATGATGTGATACTTTTCGGTGTTAAAGTTTGACAATACTTAATGAAATATTTTAATCCTGAACTTAAAAATTAAAACTGTAATTGAGAACATTCAAGGAATATATGAAAATCAGCTTATTTTATTAAGCCGGTTTTTTGTTTAAAATTAAAAATCTTATCAAAGCATCTAAAAAAAATTCAGGTATAAAAAATAATTTAGAATTTGTTGAAATCAAAGCATTACGACCCTCATAATCTATTGATTTTAAGCCTCCTTTTAAAGTTCTTTACCTGCTTCACTCATTTGCATTAGTGTGTATAGCAGACTTTTTTGATAAGTTCTAATTTAGTTATGAATTTAGAATTTTGCAAATAAAGAATTGAAAATGGAATACTGCTGCCGTCAGGTACAATTTACATACAATCAGTACATTTTTTCTTTATTAAATTGAAAATTCAATAATTCCTTTATATTCGTTTCTTTTTGTGATTTATTATGATAATTCTTCAAATGACCTAAGTAATATGCTGAAACATTTTCTCCTGCGGTTGTTGTCATATTAATATCAAATTCATATGTAACCCCTGTTAATTTAACTTCCACAGTTCCGTTATAAGATTCGTAATATAAATAATCTCCGGAAAAGTAATTAATGTCCAATAACATATAAGATCCTATAAAAGTCCTTACTTCAGTACCGGAAGAAGTATATGTTCCTTCTTCAAGATTATTCACATCCCCGCAATTTAATGTCATCAGTAGTATCTGTCCTGATTTAGTTCTGTCATAAACGTATACACTCAATTTAGATGAGATATAAATATTTGTATTTACCAGAATTATATCAAAGTCTGCACCGGTATGACTCACTATATATCCTTTATCTAAAGGATAACTAATGTTATTAATTTTTATTTCTTTTTTTTTGAAAATTTTAATTGATTCTGATATATTATCTGATTTTCTTTTATTCTTAGAAAAAGCAATCAATTTAACAGTATAGTTCCC